>JAGWPH010000017.1 GCA_028870615.1 Betaproteobacteria bacterium | reverse complement strand
TGGGTTGCAGCGCCTTATAGCGCCTGGAAAAATCGTCTCGCTCCAGCATCCTGGCAACAGTATGGGTCGCGGCCAGCTTGACCATGCCGGAAGCACCCAATGGGTGCATCCAGGTGGAATTGAAGGCGATGGTGGTGCGCTGCGGATCCAGGATCTTGAATACCTGTTCCTTATACGTGGTTGCATTGACTTCGATCTGTTCTGGTGTGAGCGGCGGGCGCGTTGTATTGCGCCCAGTGGGGTCTCCAATCAGGCCGGTGAAATCGCCGATCAGAAAAGTGACGTCATGGCCCAGATCTTGCAGCGTTTTCAGTTTGTTGATGAGGACGGTATGCCCAAGGTGTAAATCCGGGGCAGTAGGATCAAATCCCGCCTTGACTCGAAGCGGGCGTCCCTTTTGAAGACGTTCGACCAGTTCGGTTTCAGGCAGGATTTCATCGGCACCGCGTTTGATTTCGTTGAAGGCCTGTTCGAAATTCATCGCGATGGTCCTTGATAAAAACAGTGGCAAATTTTGCTTACACCTTGATAATGCATGGGAATTTGTGATGAATCCCGGTTTCTGCTAGACTTCCCCGGATGAAATACATCAAAATCTGCGCTCAGGCGCTTAACCGCTGGATTTTAACGCAAAAATCAACTGTGAAGGCCTCTGATTCCCGTCTGAGCGGAATGGTTGCCACAGTGTTGATGATGGGTTTTGGCGTGGCCACGGCTTTTGGTATTACCCCTGGCACGGACACCCGCCTTGTCCCCATCCTGCCCGTAGTTGAAGATATCACGCAAAACAACCTGACTCCGGCGGCAACCCCGGGAATCTACTCACAACAGGATCAGGTCCATAGCGGGGATACCTTGGCTGCGTTGCTGTTCCGCATGGGCGTGGATGATCAGGCGGCCCTCGAGTTCATTCGCACCAACCCACTGGCACGGGGCATCTATCAACAGATGTCCCCCGGCAAACCAATCCGGATTCAGCGACGCGCCAATGGGGACCTCATCACCCTGCATTTTCCCCGTTCCGAGAACAAAACCCTGGTCATCGAACGCATCGGTGAGCAGTTTCAGGCTTCGGAAATTGCTGTAGGGAGTATCCATCGGGTCATTCATACTTCCGGGACCATCCAGAGCTCGCTTTTTGCGGCGGCCGATAACGCCGGCATTCCCGACAGTGTCACCCACCAGCTGAGCCGGCTGTTCTCTACCGACATTGATTTTCACAACGACCTGCGCGCTGGCGATACTTTTTCGGTGGTCTATGAAGCCTCTCAGGATGACTTCGACCAGATCAAGGCAGGAAAGATTCTGGCAGCCGAGTTCGTCAATAAAGGCGTCGCAATCCGCCGGGTGTTCTTTGATGGCGTTAACGGTGGGGATTACTACACTCAGGATGGCATCGGCGCGCGCGCCTCTTTCCTGCGCTCCCCCATTGAGTTTTCACGGGTTACCTCGGGTTTCAGGGCGGAACGTTTCCACCCCATCCTGAAAACCTGGCGCGCCCATCAAGGTATTGATCTGGGCGCGCCGACAGGCACACCCGTGGTTTCCGTAGCCAATGCCACCGTGGCTTTTGCCGGATGGCGCAACGGCTACGGCAATGTCATCGAATTGCGTCATGCCAACGGCATCAGCACGGTCTATGGCCATCTCTCGGCCTTTGCCAACGGGCTCCGCACCGGCGCACACATCCGTCAGGGCGATGTCATTGGCTATGTCGGCATGACGGGCCTTGCGACCGGACCCCACTTGCATTACGAATTCAAAATTGGCGGCATTCAGCACGACCCCCAAGGCCCCGATGTTCCACGTTATGCCAGCACCAGCCTGACAGGACGCGCCAAATCTCAATTCCTCGCCGCAACTGCCCCTCTGATCAAGGAACTCGATGCCATTCGTGGCTCTGCACTCGCCAAATTTGAGTAACGCTTGAGCACTGAACATTATGTGGGCATCATGTCCGGAACCAGCCTGGACGGCATCGATGCCGTGGTGGCGTCATTTTCGGAGGCGCAACCTACCGTGCTGGGGCACGTTTCCGCAGCACTCCCGGCCGCGCTGCGCGCAACCCTGCTCAGCCTCAATGTGCCCCAAGGTCATGACGAACTGGAACGCGCTGCCATCGCTGGCGTCGAACTGGCCCGGCACTACGCCGATGTCGCCCTGGAGGCCATACGACAGTCTGAACTGTCCTCCAAGCATGTCCGGGCTATCGGTTGCCATGGACAAACTGTACGCCACCGCCCCGATCACGGGTTTACGCTGCAACTGGGGAATGGTGCCCTGCTGGCCGAATTGACAGGGCTGACTGTGGTCACGGATTTCCGTTCGCGGGACATCGCTGCAGGAGGCCAGGGAGCACCATTGGTGCCTGCGTTCCATGATGCGATGTTTCGCTCCCCCACCCATGCGCGCATCATTCTCAATCTGGGTGGATTTTCCAATCTGACCGTGCTTCGTCCCGGACACGAAACCAGAGGTTATGACTGCGGGCCGGCCAACGTCTTGCTGGATGGCTGGGCAGAGCGCCACCTGGGTCAACCCTTCGACTGCGACGGGGCCTGGAGTCAGTCCGGCACCGTCGCTCCCGCCTTATTGCGGGCGCTGCTGACACATCCCTATTTTTTGCGCACGCCGCCCAAAAGCACGGGACGCAATGAATTTCATCTGGGCTGGCTGGAAGGTTTCCATGAAACGCACCGCCTCTCACCGCGAGATGTCCAGGCCACCCTGGCGGAATTGACGGCCCAAACTGTGGCTGACTGCATCGCGACCGAATGGTGTGAAGGACTGGAAATTTATTGTTGCGGCGGCGGCGCCAAAAACCGTGCGCTCATCGAGCGGATTCAAGCCCTGTTACCGAAAGCACCGGTGCGTCTGACGGATGACTTGGGAATTCCTGCCACACTGGTCGAAGCGACGGCATTCGCCTGGTTGGCCCGCGAGTTGTTACACCACCGCAGCGCCAGCCTTCCGGCCGTGACCGGCGCCCGCGGCAAGGTGCTTCTGGGCGCCATTTATCCCGCTTGAAACCTGAATCAACCTGCGCCGCTTACCGTTCCCCGGTTGGCAGACGCACCCCGGATCAGGGTTCCAACCCCTTCGTCCGTCAACACCTCCAGCAGCAAGGCATGGGGCACCCGGCCATCAATAATGTGCGCGGTTTTCACCCCGTTCTGAACCGCATCCAGTGCGCAATCTACCTTGGGAAGCATGCCACCCGAGATGGTCCCCTCTTTGATCAGGCTTTTCACTTTGGAGGCCGTGAGTCCGGTCAGCACTTTGCCTGCTTTGTCCAGCACACCGGTGGTGTTGGTCAGCAACAGTAATTTTTCGGCTTGCAGCGTCACTGCCAGTTTTCCCGCCACAAGATCGGCATTGATGTTGTAGGCCTCGCCGGCCTCGCCCACCCCAAGGGGTGCAATCACGGGAATAAAATTCTGGTTGCTCAGCAGCGTGACGATGCCCGGATCAATACTAACCACTTCTCCTACCTGGCCAATGTCAATGGCTTCATCCGAATGGTCGGGAATACGCAACATCAGCTTGCGCGCATGGATAAAATTTCCATCCTTGCCGGTCAGGCCCACTGCATTGCCCCCTGCGCGGTTGATGAGGGTCACAATATCCTGATTGACCAATCCGCCCAACACCATTTCCACCACGTCGAGGGTTTCCTCGTCGGTCACCCGCATTCCCTGAATAAACTCGCTTTGTTTACCGACCCGTTTAAGCAACTCGCCAATTTGGGGCCCGCCACCATGCACGATGACAGGGTTCATCCCGACCAACTTGAGGAGCACCACGTCGCGTGCAAATCCTTCCTGCAATGCCACGTCGATCATGGCATTGCCACCATACTTGATAACGATCGTTTTGCCGTGAAAGCGCTGAATATAAGGCAATGCCTCGATCAGGACGGCGCATTTGTGCTCTGGGGGAATGGCTTGGGTCATATCCAGTACACCGTACGCGTCATGACTTTGGAGGACAACGCCATGACACACTTGATGGGTGCTGGAAATTCGGCCGCTCCCAAGGATTGGGCGAGGTCAGCATGGCCTGCCTCATCCAGTTTCATCTGCTCGATCACCGCACGCGTGCGCCCATCGGCAGCGGGAATCTGGTCAAGGTGATGCGCGAGATGACCTTCCACCTGGCGCTCTGTTTCCTTGAGAAATGCCAGGTTCCAGCGGTCGCCCGCCACCCCGGCCAGCACGCCCAGGGCAAAGGAACCGGCATACCACAGGGGGTTGAGAAAACTGGTTCGTCCGCCCAGTTCGGCGATGCGCTCTTCGCACCAGGCTAAATGATCTTCCTCTTCCTGGGCGGCCCCTTGCAGCGCATCGCGATTGGAGGGGATACGTGCGGTCAGGGCCTGCCCCTGATAGAGCGCTTGGGCACAGACCTCACCGGTGTGGTTGATGCGCATGAGTCGCGCCACATGATCTTTTTCAGCGGGTGTCAGTACAGTATCGGGCACGGTCCGCGCCGGAGAAGGGCGGGATTCGCGTGCAGACGCGGCTAGCGTGCGCAGGGCGCGATCAAATCCGATGATGAGGTCGTCGAGTGTGGGCATGAGCGCGAGCCTACCATAAAAAAACCGCCCCCGAAGGAGCGGTTTGATGGCACTGCTTTGTCGCACTGGTCCGCCGAAGCAGACATGTGCTTAGAAGCGGTGACGAATGCCCACCATGGTGGTGGTGTTCTGGTCGGCCGCATTATTGGTCGCGTTGGCTCCAATATTGTAGAACGTGGTGACGCCACCGGTGGAGTTTTGATCCGAAATCCCGGCATAAATATCCGTCCGCTTGGACAGGTGATAATCCAGCACGAGCCCGTAGGATTGCAGGAAACCAGCACAACGTCCGGCATTGAAGCTTGCGCCGCTGATACCGCCGCTGGCACACCCGCCTCCAGCGCTCCCGGTGTAGTTCGAATTCCGGGCATTATAAGCCGAGGCGATCAAATCCAGATTCGATGTGACCTCGTATTTTCCACCAAAAAAGACCAGATTGACGGTCTTGTTGACGGCAGCATAGGCTGACGTATTGGGTGCTCCATACTGTCCGACCTGATAAGCCCCGATGGGCAGGGCGCCGCTAAAGGCCATCGTTGGATCTGAAGGCGCCGAGTACACGATATGTTCCGCACCTCCGGAAAGCGTTAGCCGGCTAAATTTGTATTTGGCATTCAACCCTTCGGCTTTGTTGTCCGATACGACACCCAGCATGTTGTTGGGGGCACCGGTAGTGCTAGGAAAGGTTCCCAGACCATCTTTCTTGAAGCTTACGAAAGCATCCGTGGAAAAATTACCCACATCGGTGCCCAAAGCAAACTGGCCCGCCGAGTTGGCTGAGTTGCTGCCGGCAATGCCGCCGAACTGGTACATGGCGCCCACACGTACGGCACCGAACTTGCCTTCATACTTGATGGAGTTGTCCAGACGCGCATCTTCCGTCCAGCCTCCACCGCCATAACTTCCATAGAAGCCGACCAGCGAGAAGGCGTAGGAGCCTCCCATCGGGTCGTACTTAACAATCTGATCCAACGATGTACTGTACTGGCGACCAAAGGAAATGGTTCCCATATCCTTGGAAGACACGTAGAGCAAGCTGCGTTGGTTGAACAATTGACCGGCGCGGGAACTATCACCCCCCGTGCTGGTTTTGAAGTTTCCCTGGGTCAACCCGCTGATACCATCGGTAATCGTCCCTGAATTGGCGTTAATACCCGCTTCCAGTATGAATCCGACCTTGAGGTCACCGCTCACATCTTCACTGCCCTTGAATCCCAGGACGGACTGGCTCATGCCGTTGGGCGCAATGGTCGTCACTGCCTTGCCCCCATTGTTGGTCACGTAAAGCTGGGTCGGTACACCTGCCGGCATCGAGGGGTTACTGCTTGCACCCGATGTCAAATTGGCGATACCCATGTCGATAATACCGTACAGCGACACATCTGCCTGGGCCACACCGGCCACTGCGCTTAGCGCAACCACTGCCAGTAACGATTTTTTCATTGCGAACACTCCATGTGTTTGTTTAGTTTTGATTTTTCCGGATACTTCCACCGGAAACTGCAGACATCCAGAGAGCCTCTTGTCGGGACATTGGGTCGATCGGGTTTTATATAAGACCCGACCATCCTTGTATCTGCGATATTACACATTTCTTACAGCGGCTCTTCTAAATCTCCAAATCACTTGCACAAAACCGGTGCATTTGTCTCGTTTTTGCAACAAAAAAGCCACCCCGAAGGGTGGCTTGAAATGGAGTGTTGCTGGACTATCGGCAGGCGCCGAACACCGCTTAGAACCGATGGACGATGCCGACCCCGTAAGTATTGAAATTGGTCGGGGTAGTCGCAAGCGGTCCAGGAATCTGACCGCCGGATTTTTTGTCGAACATCACTCCGGCATAGAAGTTGGTACGCTTGCTCAGGTCGTAATCCGCCAGAATCGAGAAGTACTGGTCCGAGCCATCAGGATGGGCCGGGGTACTGCCTGCGCCCGTGAAGCCGTTCACAGTATTGTAGTTTCCTGCCTGCAACTCGGCGTCATAGTACCCGGCAGAAAGACGGAATTCATGCGTGACCTGCCACTTGCCGCCCACCCAATAAATGTTGTAGGTCTTCTGCCCGAGGAATGTGCCGGTGTCGGCGTTCGCTGGGTTGATGGTGTAACCATACACTTGGGTCAGGGTAGCGTCAGCCCCCGGATTGCTTGGGGTGTTCCACTGGATACGCTGATAACCGGCAGTCAACTTCAAGGGATCCACCAGTTGATAGCGGAGTGCCGCCGTGAAGGACTTCAGGTTGAGGAAACTGGCCCCGACGGTATTTGCCGACGGATCGGAGAAAATGTTGGTGCTATCCTGCGATTCCTGCGCAGCCAGTTCGAAACCGAAACGTTTCCCTTCATAGCCAAAACTCACTTCGCCGGTGCTGCGAGCCGAAGTGTTCCCCGCCATGCCGCCAATGCCATAGAGGGCATTGAAAGCAAAGTCGTTAAAGCTCTTGGAATACTTCACGGAGTTGTCAACGCGAGCACTATCCGTTGCGCCGCCGCCACCGTAGAAACCAGAGAAGTTGATGGGGGAGAACATCTGTGCATTCACGGGGTCGTAACCGCCTGATGTTGCTGTGATGATGTCCAGTTCCAGACTATTTTGGCGACCCATGGTGATCGTGCCCCAGTTGTTGTTGGACAACCCGATCAGGGCGGCACGGCCAAAAAGTTGCCCGTTCAAGCTGGTGTCCACTACCATGCTGGCGGACTTGTTGGGCAATCCGGCACCAGCAAGACCAGATGACGAAATCATGCCGTTGGCCGCGCTGATGGCGGATTCCAGCCGGAAGAACGCCTGTGTTCCGTTGCCCAAATCTTCAGAGCCTTTGATCCCCCAGCGGGTCTGATATTCGCCACCGTTCATCATGCCGATAGTGGTACCCAGTTTCTGGTAGGAACCGGCGCCCGTAGGTCCTGCTCCGGTCACGAAAGTAGAACTGAAATTACCTGCGTGGGTCAGTTCTGCCACGCCAAGGTCCAAAATTCCGTACAAAGTGACGTCCGCTTGCGCGGTACCAGCCACTGCGCTCAGTGCAGCCAGTGCAAACAGTGATTTTTTAATCATTTTCATTGAAACTCTCCCAGTAAATAAACGAATCCAGCCCTGTATTGCCAGGGTCATGCAACGTACCGGGAGAGATACTAGGGAGTGATTGTGAATGTTTTGTTAAAGCAGCAGGAGAACTCAGCGCAAAGGCGCATTGATGCAAGTTTGCAACAGTTCATACGGCCTACGGTCGCCATAGGAGCGTTGTCGAAGCTTCTTCGGACGCAGCCCGGGGATGTGCCAGACTGAAAACTACTGGTACGAAGATTAGGGTTGCCAGGGTTGCAAACAATAAACCACCGATGACTGCCCGTCCCAGCGGTGCATTCTGTTCGCCCCCTTCACCCAGGCCCAGCGCCATGGGCAGCATCCCGATGATCATGGCCAGGGCCGTCATCAGCACCGGCCGGAACCGCGCAAAGCCCGCTTCAACCGCTGCCCGGACCGCATCCCGGGTCTGCATCAGCCGCTCCCGCGCAAAACTGACCACCAGAATACTGTTGGCTGTCCCCACCCCCATACACATGATGGCCCCCGTCAAAGCAGGTACCGACAGCGTGGTATGCGTCGCAAACAGCATCCATACGATTCCCGCCAGCGCCGAAGGCAAGGCTGTGATGATCACAAAGGGATCCAGCCATGACTGAAAATTCACCACGATCAGCAAGTAGATCA
>JAGWPH010000148.1 GCA_028870615.1 Betaproteobacteria bacterium | reverse complement strand
GATCACGTCCGACATGAACAAGAGCGGTATCAGCACAGCGATCAGCGAAAAGGTCAGGGAAATAATGGTGAAGCTGATCTGGCGGGCCCCCTTGAGGGCTGCCTGGAAGGGCGTTTCGCCTTGTTCCAGGTGACGTGAGATGTTTTCGATCATGACGATGGCATCGTCCACCACGAAGCCGGTGGCGATGGTGAGCGCCATCAGCGTGAGGTTGTTGATGCTGAAGTTCTCGAAGTACATGAAGGCCAGCGTGCCTACCAGAGACACCGGCACCGCCACGCTGGGAATGATGGTGGCGGGCAGGTTGCGCAGAAACAGGAAAATCACCATTACCACCAGTGCAATGGCAATCAGCATTTCGAACTGGATTTCATGCACGGAAGCGCGAATGGTGGTGGTGCGATCCGTAAGCAGAGATACTTCCACCGACTGGGGCAGGGATTGCTGCAATTGCGGCAGCAGTTTCTTGACGCGGTCGGACACTTCGATGACGTTGGCACCGGGCTGGCGCTGAATATTCACGATAATGGCAGGCGTGCGGTTGCGCCAGGCAGCCAGATGCGTATCTTCTGCGCTTTCAGTGACGGTGGCCACGTCCCCCAAGCGCACGGGGGCACCGTTGAGGTAAGCGATGATGATCTGGCGGTAGTCCTCGGCCCGGCGCAGCTGGTCGCTCGCATCCACCACGGCAGCACGTTCGGGTCCATCGAAACTGCCCTTGGGCATGTTGACGTTGTTGTTCACGATCGCCGTGCGCACGTCTTCAAAGCCCAACTGGCGGAAGGCGAGCGCTCCGGGGTCAAGCTGCACCCGCACCGCCGGACGCAAGCCACCGCCCATACTGACCATGCCTACACCGGGCAATTGTGAAATTTTTTGCACTAGGCGCGTGTCCACCCAGTCCTGAAGGCGAGGCAGGGTCATGGCGGGAGAGGTAACCGCCAGCGTCAGAATGGGCGCATCGGCCGGGTTGACCTTGTTATAGAGGGGGGGCATGGGCAGATCAGTGGGCAGAAAGGTGCCGGCGGCATTGATGGCTTCCTGCACCTGTTGTTCGGCCACATCGAGCGACATGCTGAGGGCGAACTGGAGGGTGATCACCGAAGCGCCCCCCGAACTGGTGGAACTCATCTGGTTTAAGCCGGGCATCTGGCCGAACTGGCGCTCGAGCGGTGCCGTAACCGCCGATGCCATCACTTCCGGGCCTGCGCCAGGATAGAGCGTAGTCACTTCAATGGTAGGATAGTCCACCTCGGGCAAGGCAGAGAGCGGCAAAAAGCGCCAGGCGATGAATCCGGCAAGCAGCAGTGCGACCATGATGAGCGAAGTCGCCACCGGCCGTTCAATGAAAATTTTTGATATGTTCAAGGCGAAGCCTAGGGCTTTTCGTGATGGGATACTTCGACAGTGACTCCTTCACGCAGATGGTCTATACCGTCCGTCACCACTTCTTCGCCATTTGCCAAACCTTGCAGGATGGATACGCGTTCGCCATCGCTCGAACCCACTTTGAGCTTGCGCACCGACACTACGTGCTGCGCGTTGACTACGTAGGCATAAGGTCCTTCAGCCCCTTGCTGCACGCCTGCCACGGGAATGACGAGCGCCCCCTTGATCGTATCCACTTTCAGGCGCGCATTGACGAACTGATTGGGAAAGAGGCTGTAGTCCGCATTCTTGAACTGGGCCCGTAGCTTGACCATGCCGGTGGTGACATCCACCTCGTTATCCACCGTCAGGAGATGACCTTCGGCCAGCCGGGTGCTGTTGATTCGGTCCCAGGCTTCCACGCGCAACGCCTCAGGCTCTTTGAGGCCTTTAAGGATGGCCGGCAGGGCATCCTGCGGCAAGGGAAAAATGACCGTGATGGGCGAGAGCTGAGTCAGCACCACCATGCCGTTGGTGTCCGTGGTATGGATGATGTTGCCTGGGTCCACTTGGCGCAGGCCCAATCGGCCCGACACCGGGGCGGTGATCCGGGCATAGATCAGCTGTAGTTTGGCAGTGTCCACCTGTGCCTGGTCCGACTGAATGGAAGCTTCGTACTGGGCCACCAGAGCCACCTGCGTGTCCAGTTGCTGCTGGGGTACAGCACCGGTCACGGCGAGCACCTTGTAGCGCTTCAAATCGAGCTGGGCATTCTGCAACAGGGCCCGATCGTGGGCGAGCTGGCCCAAGGCCTGCTCGAGTTGAACTTGAAAGGGCCGTGGATCGATTTCTGCGAGCAGATCGCCTTTCTTGACAATCTGTCCTTCCTGGAAATTGACCCGCATCAGCTGTCCGTCCACCATGGAACGCACCGTGACCGTATAGACAGGGGTGACCGTGCCCAAACCGGTGAACCATACCGGGAAGTCGGTAGTGATAACCGTAGCCACACTCACGGGCGCCAACGGCGTCCGGCGCGGGCTGGCAGCACTTCCGCCGGAGGCAGGAGATGGCCCGGCATAGAACTTGAAGACAAGCACTGCCAATACCCCCAGCACCAGCAGTCCGATCCAGAACCGGGGCCGTTTGTATTGATAGAGCCAGTTCATGGACACTTTCACGATCGCCTCGCAGCTTGAGCAAAACGAAAATCGCTGGTAAGAGACGGGGCAGGCAACTGAAACGCCACCGGCCCATCTGGCTCGGCGTGAATAAACTGACGGGCATAAGCGTCCGTTGAGTTGCTAAGGGTAGCTGGGTCACCTTGACTCACTACTATCCCCTCTGAAAGCAAAAAGATTTCATCGACAACTTTCAAGGATTCACTGACATCATAAGTAACAACGATTGATGTGATACCTATGGAGTCATTAAGTTCACGAATCAGTTTGGCGATGGCGTTAAGAGAAATGGGATCAAGGCCCGCAAATGGTTCGTCATAAATGGTCAGTGTAGGATCCATGGCAATAGCGCGTGCCAAACAGACCCGGCGATTCATGCCTCCTGAAAGCTCGGCTGGAAACAAATCCCGCGCCCCGCGTAAACCCACGGCCTGGAGCTTCATCAGGACGAGATCACGAATCAGCAATTCGGGAAGGTGAGTGTGCTCCCTCAGCGGAAAAGCCACGTTATCGAATACGGTTAAATCACTGAACAGCCCCCCCCTTTGGAACATCATGCCCATTTCACGGCGCATGTCGTGCAGTTTGCGATCATTCATTTCGTGAACGACGCTACCCCTAAATCGGACCGCCCCGCGTTGTGGGCGTAACTGACCACCCAGTAACTTGAGCAAAGTCGTCTTGCCACAGCCACTGGTGCCCAGAATCGCCGATACTTTGCCTTCGGTCAGGGTCAAGTTGATTCCCCGCAAGACTTGTCGCGAACCATAACTAAAATAAAGATCTTCAAATTCAACCAATGGGGTACTCATATCAGTCTCAAAAAATATGGGGGAGCAACGGGCTATGCTAACGGGGGAGGGAGCCCATGGCAAGGAAAACAGCCAGGGATAGGTACCAAAACATGGCAAAAATCAGGGCCTTGGCATATGGCTATTGAAGCCGTAGAATCATTAGCTTCGTCTGTACTAGTCTTTATTCTGAATCAGTTTCGGACTTCGAATGGTGATGATACCTGTGGCTCGCAGTTCTCTGGCTGAAGTAGATCATGACAAACTGGCTTTTGAACCTCATCAGTTGGAATTATTGCAACTGGTGTCGTTGGCCTATGTCCCGATCACCAAGGGTCAATTACTGCAGTGCCTGGAGGCAGCGCAATGTCGGGATGCTGAGGGTCAGCCCTGGGCCCTGACCACCCTGACACCGGTTCTGGAGGGCCTGATTGCGCAGGGTGCGCTGGTCGCCCAGGGGCCACGGATCAGCTGCGAGCCCTCTTTGTCAGAACAGGTCGCACGCATCCTGAGCCCTACCGGCCGGTGTGCCCCGATGGTAGAAGCGATTCGGACTGTCTTTAAGATTGCCGATTATCGATATGGTTACTTTGTCCGCCAATTTGGCGAGGGCGTACGTGACCTGCGTCTGGCGCTGTATGCCGGGCGATTCGACGATTTTACCCGCCTTGCACAAACGATCCAAAGTTACTTTTCTGCTGAATGGCGCAGCAAAAACCCCTATGTTGCCATTTTTGACAACCCGTTCCAGGCGGATCAATTCGATAGCCTGCCATCAGAAATCAGCCTTCCGGTGGCCGCAACCCTTTTGATGGTTCGGCTCAACCGAATGGAATCCTGTGCGGGGCCGATGTCCTGGCTGCGTGATCGGGCCAAGACTGCCCGGGATGAGCAAAAAGGCTGGTTTGCCACGGTACTGTGCGAGCCCATGGTCATGCGCGGCCATATTGATGACGCCGTTCTGTTGTCGCGGGGTAAAACCGGCACCGCCATTACCCCTGTGGCCGGACTGGCCTGCGTGTTGCGAGGCCAGATGGAAGAAGGACTAAAAGTTTTCGAGGCTGTCCTCAAGGAAGGTAAAAAGGTTCCGGACCTGCGCAAGGCAGGCATGGCGGGTTTAAGCGGGGCTGCTTATGTTATCGCCTTAATTGCCACCGGAGACCCAAAACGCCTGGAAAAAGCCTCCAGCCATATTGCTGCGGTAATCAAAGGTGGCTCGCCTATGCTTTCGGTATTTGCCTGCCTGGGACATGTGGCGCGAGCCACTCAATCGGTTGATGTACTCCCCGCAGAAGAGCGCACAGAATCCTCGGATCGCGATCCTGTCGGAACGTTGTTCCGTGCCTTGGCCAGCTGGTGGGTAGACGGTGCCGGAGAACGCATCGATCGGGATCGCTTACGTGACCTCACCAACAAAGCGGAGTCTCAAGGTTACCGATGGATTGCGGCGGAAGCGCTGGAGTTGCTTGGGCGTATGGATAACCCCACTTCCGGAGAACGCGCTGAAAAACTCCATTATGAGTTGGGCACAACCACCTTGGCGGATGTGATTCGGCGCCAGCCGTTATGGGAACGTGCCTTGGGCGCACTGGATCGGTTGGGCAATGAATTTTCCAGCACCACGCCACCTCCGAGAAACGTCCGTTTTGCCTGGTACCTGACTTATGTCCCGGAAACAGGCCAATGCCTGCTTG
>JAGWPH010000147.1 GCA_028870615.1 Betaproteobacteria bacterium | reverse complement strand
GGTAGGCCGTGCTGGATTCGAACCAGCGACCAACGGATTAAAAGTCCGCTGCTCTACCAACTGAGCTAACGACCCAACACAATCGGGGATTGTAACTTTGCGTCACTGATGGGTCAACGTTCCTGCAACCGTGCCTTGGCTTTTACTGCCGCTGGGCTCTTGGGATATTTCGCCAATAACATTTTGAGGGTTGCCTTTGCACCGACAGCATCCCCCAGTTCCGTCAGAGCACTGGCCAGATTGAGCAGGGCATCGGGTGCCTTTTCAGATTCCGGGTGGGTTTTGAAGAGCTCCTGATTGGTGGCCCGTGCCCCTTTATAATCCTTCAGGGAGAGCTGATTCACGCCCAGCCAATACAGGGCATTGACCGCTTTGGGATCCTTCGGATTGGCTTTCAGGAACGCCTCAAACTGTTTACGTGAACTGGCATAATCGCCCGAATTGAATGCCGCCAGGGCGCTGACATAGGAGGGAGATGGCACCGCTTCTGCTTCGGTTGGCGTCGCCGTGGCATCTGCAGGTGCCGCCGCTTTGGCTGCAGCTGTTTCCAGCAGTTTTAGCCGGGAATCGAGATCGAGGTACAGTTCGTGGATGTGTTTGTCCACGGTATCAATCTGGTTACCCAATACATCCAGCTTGCCGCGCAGTTGGGCCTGATCCTGGTTCAGGGCATCCAGTTTGTTCACGGTATCCGGATAACTCTGCAACACGGATTCCATCCGCGTAACGCGTTCGTCCAGGGTTTGCTGTTGTTTTTTCAGGGCCTCCTGCTGCACCCTGAGATCCGCCACCCCTTGGCGCGCCTCATCGTCATTGAAAATTCCGGCTTGCGCCCCGAAGGCGATCAGCAACAGGCCAAACAAAGCCCCGGGAAGTCCCGGGGCCAGGAATGGCAGTTGCTTGCGTCTGTTTGACAATTATTCGCCTTGGTAAACAATGTCGGTACGACGGTTTTCGGCCCAGGCGGCTTCGTTGTGTCCAGGATTGCGGGGCTTTTCCTTACCAAAACTGACGGTTTCCATCTGGCTGTCCTTCACGCCCTCGGCGGCCAGTACCTTGCGCACACTGTCGGCACGCCGTTGGCCCAAGCCCAGGTTGTATTCACGGCTGCCACGCTCATCAGCGTTCCCTTGCAGGATCACCTTGGAAGCGCCATGTCCCACCAGGAAATCACCATGGGCATTCAGGATCGGCTTGTACTGATCCTTGATGGCATACTGGTCAAAGTCGTAATAAATACTGCGTTGGCCCAAGGCACCACCCACTCCCTTGGGCGGGTAGAGGACGGATTTGACGCCCTCGCTGACAGCTGCTGGGGCCGGGGTCATTGCAGTCGCCGGAGCCACGGTTTTGTCAGCTGCAGGGACGGATGTCGCAGTGGGGGTGGAGCTACAAGCGGCCAAAACACTGGTCACTGTCAGTACAAATATCGTTTTCTTCATGATTGTCCTTTAGTGTTGAGCGGGGTAAATCAAATCGTCTCCATTGAGGTGTAAACCAGCACCCGCACTGCTAACGGTTCAGCCCCGTAATCGGTTTACTGGGCCGGGCCCCAAACTGGCTCGTAAACATCCCCGGTCTGGGTCGTCAGATTTTGCCTGACGCGTCCATCAGTGCTCACGATAGCAAGAATTCCACGCCCCTGCACCTCGGTTGAGTACAGGATGTATTTGCCATTGGGTGCAAAAGTGGGCGATTCGTCCAGCGAGGTGTCCGTCATCACCTGGGACTGGCCGGTGGCCAGATCCTGCAGCATCACGTGAAACTGGCCTTCATTGCGCTGGACGTAGGTAAGTTGCTTGCCGTCCGGGCTCAAGCGTGGCGACACCGCATAGGTGCTGCCATAGGTTAGGCGCTGGGGAGGGTCGCTGCCGTTCAGGGAAACCCGGTAGATTTGTGGCCCGCCATCGCGGTCGGAGGTGAAATACAGGGTCTGGCCATCCGCTGAAAACACCGGCTCGGTATCGATTCCCCCGCTGGTGAGCAATCGTCGCACCGGTCCGGTACCGTCGGCATTAATCAGGTAGATTTGCGAGTGCCCATCCTTGGTCAGGACCACGGCGAGTTGGCTGCCATCCGGTGACCAGGCAGGCGCGCTGTTACTGCCCTTGAAACTCGCCACGATCTTACGAGCCGCCGTGGCCAGGGTTTGCACTACTACCATTGGCCGCTTCAGTTCAAACGTCACATACGCCATCCGCTTGCCGTCTGGCGACCAGCGTGGCGAAATGATGGGTTCGTTGGCACTCAGCATGGTCTGTTCGCCGAAACCATCACTATCTGCCACTTTGAGGCTGCGCGCATTGCCAAGCTTGGTGATATAGGCAATCCGGGTATTGAACATCCCTTTGTCACCAGTCAGGTTTTCGAAAATGGCATCGGCAATACGGTGTGCCACCGTCCGGTATTGCTCGTGAGCGCCCTGGAAAGCCATGTTAAGGCGGGCTACTTGAGTGTTGACATCCACCAGGCGGAAACGGGCCTCCATACGATGTCCCGGCAGTTCCAGCACATTGCCCACCACCAGGTAATCAGCATGACGGTTTCGCCAGTCCTCCCAATGCACCTCTTCCACATCGGACGGTGCGGGTTTGACATCCGAAGCATCCAGCACGGAAAACAATCCGGAACGGGTCAGATCCGCCCTCACAATGGACGAGAGCGCCTTGTCGCCGGGGCTTTCATTGGCAAAGGGCAAGATCACCACAGGAATCTGATGGGCGCCCTGAGTCACAATCTCCAGGGTGATATCGGCCTGGACGGAAAATGTTGCAGAAAACAGCACCACTGCGAGTAGACGAATCAAATTATTTTTCATGTTTCAGTTGTAAGTGAGTCACCCTAAATTCCCGGCGCAATTCCGGCTCTGTCGGAAGGGGCAGCGGTTGGGAGCGCATGATACCGCGAACCACAGCCTGATCGTAGAGCGGATTGCCGCTCGGCTTGACGATTTTGACCGGCATCAGAACTTCGCCCGTAGGCAACACCGTCAGGTCCACCTCCAGAGTCGTTCCATTATTCACGCCTTCAGGCACCTCGGTATTCCCCCGAATCTTGCTGATAATGGCCAG
>JAGWPH010000146.1 GCA_028870615.1 Betaproteobacteria bacterium | reverse complement strand
CGGCGGCAGTGTCTAGGATGGTTGCCATGCGCGTAATTTCTCCGTAATTTCCCCAATGACGGGGTTCCAGTCGCCGAAAGACGGCTGGCGATGAATCGAGAGGGTTTCGTACCAGCAAGGATCAGATTCAGGGCCGCCAATGCCGAACTGCCAGCAAGAGGACCAGCGATCCAAAAGCCATGTTTCAATGCCAAGGGCTGCGGAAAGGTGAGGAACCACCGTATCGGTAGAAATCACCAGATCGAGGGACTCCATGAGGCAGGCGGTATCCCACAGATCAATGCATCCGTCGATGGATTGGCGGTCAATCGACATTTCCGGCGAATCTGCCGCGTGTTTCCCCTTTTGCAGCGACACGAACTCGATGTCAGGACGGGCGACCATCAAAGGCCGCAGGCGATCCAGGGCGATGTTTCGCCACGCCTGGTATCCCTTATCCACGGAGCCGTTCCAGCACAGGCCCACGCGGAGCTTCTTGCCGCGTGCGGGAACAAATCCGGTTTCGATGTAGCGGCCTTCCGTTACCGGCATACTGTTTGGCAGCATGTAGCCCGGCATGGACAGCAGCATGGTCACGTAATCGACCTCGAACCGGCTGTCATCCTTGATGTTGTAAACCTCGTCCACGTACTGCTGGGCGAGACACAGACGAATTGAGTTGGGTTGAACGAGGGCAATCACCGTTGCCCCTTGTTCCTTGGCGTACTTGAGGAAGCGAAGCCCCCATACGTGATCCCCGTAACCCTGCTCGAACTGAATCATGAGGCGCTTGCCTTCCAGCGGTTCACCACGCCACAGAAGCGGGTGATCCCTGAGCTTGTGCATGTCGCGCCACTCGTACCATTGCCACGCCTCACGCCAGCCGTCCGACGTTCCCTTGACCGTGGCCGTGTTCAGCAGGCAGACGGCCAGATTCTGGGCCGCGCCTTCCATCCGGTGACGGATTACCGCCTCCCGATAGAAGGTTTCCGCTTCCTGCCATCGCAACTCATTGCGAAGCAGGATGTTCCCTAAATCGTTGATGATTGACGGGTGATGACGAATTCGAAGGGCTTGGGCAAAAGCATCCTTGCCACCGAACTTGCCGTCACCTTGCCGCGAGATTTCGTCCTCGACAGCGCCCAGCATCACCCATCCCATGTCGTCCTGAGGATGCTTTTTGGTGATTCCCTGGTATATCTTTCGCGCACCGGCAAGATCGCCCTGCGCTTCAAGTTTCTTGGCCCTTTGAACCCGAGCCGCGATTTTCTGATCCATCAATGCGTCAGTTCCACCACATTAAGCGTGCCGGTGGCACTCGCATCCTGGATCACATGGATTGTTTCCCCTTGGCGCGCCGCAATGACGATGGGAGGGTCCGTGGCCTTGACCAGCATATCCGTGGCCACTGCTGCCCTTCCGATGGCCACATGACAGTTGCCGGTAGCTGACAACTGGACGGCAAAGGTCTCCGAGCCAATCGCGGAGGAAGCCACGTCGGCCGCGCCGATCGTCAGGTTTTGCCCGCTTCCGGCCTGCCGGAACGGGTTGATGTTGATGCCGTTTGCCATGATTGCTCCAAATGAAAAGGGGCACCCGAAGGTGCCCCAAGTGGACGGAAATGCTATAATTCACAACTGCATGGCTAGGGTAGCTCCCGAAAAACCGTCTTCCTAACGGTCGCCATGCACCTACTAGGATCACATTCGATAAGGAGTCGAACATGAAAGAAATCTGGAAACCCGTTCCGGGTTACACATCGCGGTGCTACGAAGTGTCTAATCTTGGGCGAGTCCGCAGTTATGGAAGCCGCCAGAAAGAAAAGGTCATGCGCCCAGTGAGCGGTGGCTACAAAGGCAAATACTTAATGGTGCGCTTTTGGGACAAAGGTAAAGTAGCGGGCCGCGAGTATGTTCACCGCTTGGTTGCAACAATATTCTTAGGCGAGCCACCGACCGAAAAACATCAGGTCAACCACAAAGATTTCAATACGCACAATAACGCTGCCACCAACCTTGAATGGGTTACTCAAGCAGAAAATTCTAAACACGCCAGCCCCAGAATGTCTCGTAAAGGGGTTTACAATCCGCGCCACAAACTGACGCCGACAGATATTCTTGCCATCCTCAATCTTGCAAAAAGCGGGGTAAGTGCCGCAGAAATTGGCAGGCGTTTTAGCGTGAGCGCACCAACCATTTTTTACCACCTGCGAAACGGAGGGGCCGAAGCCCCTCCAAAATGACGACGCTAAGGTCTATCCATTTGTATCGTAAATGGCACCATGAGCGCGTTCGTTGCCCATTTCCAGCGTGTATTCGACCAGCAACATCTTCTTGTCGCTGTCGCCGGTTTTCGCCAGCGGAACGGTCTGGAACGGGCGCAGGTAAGCCACCCGGACGTAGTTGGGATTGACGCCGAACACATCCCCGCTGTGCGCGAGGAAAATATCCGGAACAATCTTCACGTCGCCGAAGTCGGACTGGTATACATCCACCGCCGTTTTGAGCACCTTGTCCTCGACTTCGATGAAGCGAGTTCCGGGGCCAGCAAAGCCGGAAATGGCCGGCTTGTTGACCGGCGATACCAGCGCGTATTCGGGAGACTCGCCCGTGCTGGAGAACACCTTTTGCAGCATGGACTTGACCATCGTTTCGGTCAGAGCCGAAGTAATGGCGGTGCCACCCGTGTTGTTGTAGGTGCGTGTAGCCGTGCCGTCCAGCGTGGTCGGGTTGGCGCCGGGGGTGGTGCCCGTGGTCTCGAACACCGTGTTCGTACCCAGCCAAGCCGGAAGACCTGCCATCAGGCGAGCCGTGGAGCTGGTGCCGGCGCTCTTGGACTGGTTGTATGTCAAGATGCCTTCCATGTCGCGCTTGAGTTCACGGCCAGCCTTCAGCAGTTGGTAGCCCATCTTGTTGGAATCGCCAGCCGCAATCACGGCCTGCGATGTTCCGGAAATCTGGATGACCTTCGTGCTGATCTGGGTGTAGTTCCCCAGGCGTTTCGTGACGTTCAGGCTTCCTGCCGTGGCGTCGTCACCGTCCACAGCCGCATTGCTCAGGTTCTGGGCGTGCAGCGAGTCGGTGTTCCACTCGTGGTTGGTCTGGTTGGCTTTGGTCTTGCGGCACATGTTCAAGAAAGGGGTCTTGAACGGATCGACGTTGTAAATCGCGTTAATCAGGTCTTCACGGATGTTTACCTGTCCGTAGACCTGCAACGTATTGG
>JAGWPH010000145.1 GCA_028870615.1 Betaproteobacteria bacterium | reverse complement strand
TCTTCCCGGAGTGCCAACCGAAGCCTTTTGTTTGGCGGCCATAGCGTCTTGGACCCACCCCTTCCCATCCCGAACAGGGCCGTGAAACGAGATTGCGCCGATGATAGTGTGGATTACCCATGCGAAAGTAGGTCACCGCCAGACTCCCAACCGGGCCTCTTTACCGAGGCCGACCCAAGCCCCTGTGCGTACCCGCATGGGGGCTTGGGCTTTTATGGACCCGCCGATCGACGCTTCAGGAATTGTACCGGCTGAAAGTTACCTGATAGTGTCGTTCGTCCAGCAACGTGATCAGCGCATGGCCACCTACAGGCAGGGTGATTTTATCGCGGACATGACCGAAGGGCATATTTTGCAACACTGGCGCCTGAATCCAGCCCTTCAAAAAATCCACGACGCTCTTGAGCGTATAGGGCGCTGCTGAAGCAGCGGTGGGCTCACAACGATTGAACTGTCCCAGCAGAATGGCACGCTGTTTTTGCAGAATGCCGGCGTGGTGCAACTGCATGAGCATCCGTTCGATTTTATAAGGTTCTTCATTAACTTCTTCCAAAAACAGGATGCCATCCTCGATGTAGGGCATATAGGGCGTACCCGCCAGGTGCGCGACGAGGGACAGGTTCCCGCCCCAGAGGGTACCTTCAATACCGGACCCTACCTGGGAACGAAGCAGGTGGCCGGCCTCACCATCTGAAGCCGAAAAAGGCATTTTCACCGGGGGGGAGCGATGCGTGGCGGATTGAAGCATTTGTTCAAAGTGCACGGCGTGCAGTGAGCTGCGGTTATGGTGCCCAAAATCTGGGCAGGCCATCGGTCCCGCAAAAGTGACCATGCCTGTTTGAGCCAGTAGGGCAAGATGGAGTGCGGTGAGATCGCTGAACCCCACAATAGTTTTTCCCGATTGGGCAATGGCCTCAAAATCCAGGCCAGGCAACAGGCGGGTGATGCCGTAACCACCGCGAGCAGCCATGATTACGTCAATCTTGGGATCGCGGATGAAGGCATTGAAGTCATTCAGACGATCGAAATCGGTTCCTGCAAAATATTCCCATCGATCCTTGGCGTGCGGTGCTGGTATGACTCGGTAGCCACGTTCGGTGAGATACAGAATGGCAATTTCCAGAGAGCCCGGTTCGGTGATGAAACCGGAAGGCGCGCAGATGCCGATGGTTGCACCGGGCTGCAGTCTGCGAGGCAGATGATCGGCCATGGGATGTCAGCGATGTTGAGCGTCCACCACAGTCAACGCAGTCATATTGATAATGCGCCGGACAGTGGCAGTGGGTGTGAGGATATGCGCCGCGGCATTGATTCCCAGCAGAATGGGCCCAACCGTTACATTGTCGCCGATAACACGCACCAGATTATATGAAATGTTGGCCGCATCCAGCGTTGGCATGACCAAGAGATTGGCGCGCCCCCCGAGTCGCGAACCCGGCATGACCCGTTGTCGAATCTCGTCCGAAATGGCGGCGTCGGCATGCATCTCACCATCAATTTCCAGTTTTGGCAGGCGTTGCTGGATCAATTCAAGCGCTTTGCGCATCTTAAGCGATGAGGGTGAATTTGAACTGCCAAAAGAGGAATGGGAGAGCAACGCCACTCGTGGCACGATGCCAAATCGCTGAACTTCTTCTGCTGCCATGGCAACGATTTCGGCCATCTGTTCGGCAGAGGGGTCAGGATTAACGTAGGTGTCACAAACGAAAAAAGTCCCTTTGGGGTTGAGCAACATATTCATTGCCGCTGGACAGGAAATTTCAGGTTTCAGGCCGAGTATATTTTTTACGTAGTGCAAATGGGCCGCGTAGCGTCCGATACAGCCACAAATCATACCGTCTGCTTCACCGCGCTTGACCATGAGTGCCGAGGTTAACGTGGGCTCCCGATAGACCTCGTGTTTTGCCAGTTGGGGCGTCACACCGTGACGTTCCATGATCTGAAGGTAAAGCTGCCAGTATTCGCGATAGCGCGGGTCAGAGTTGACGTTGACCATTTCGAATTCTTGTCCCGCTTTAATGCGCAGACCCAATCGCTGGATCCTCATCTCAATGACTTCAGGACGGCCAATCAGAATGGGTTTGGCGAGATGCTCGTCACAAACCGTTTGCACAGCCTGCAGCACCCGTTCGTCCTCACCCTCCGCAAACACGATACGACGCGGGGAGGCTTTGGCGCGCGCAAATACTGGACGCATGACCAGTCCGGAGTGGTAGACAAACTGATTGAGCCGATCGCGATAAGCCTCCATATCCTGAATGGGATGTGTGGCCACGCCGCTATCCATGGCGGCTTGCGCAACAGCAGAAGCAATTTTGACAATCAGACGCGGATCAAAGGGTTTCGGAATCAGGTACTCCGGGCCAAAGGCCATAGGTTGACTGCCATAGGCCTCCGCCACGATATCGGATTGCTCAGCTCGGGAGAGATCAGCGATGGCAAGCACGGCCGCAATTTTCATGGGCTCATTGATTGTGATTGCGCCCACATCCAACGCTCCCCGGAAAATGAAGGGGAAACACAGTACATTGTTGACCTGATTGGGATAGTCCGAGCGTCCGGTGGCAATGATGGCGTCGCTACGTACCGCACGTACAAGTTCCGGCAAGATTTCTGGCTCGGGATTTGCCAATGCCAGGATGAGAGGGTCATTGGCCATGGCGCGCACCATGTCCTGTTTCAGTACGCCTCCTGCAGAGAGGCCCAGAAAGACGTCCGCGCCGGGAATGATATCGGCCAGGGTGCGTGCCTGGGTATCCTGGCAGTAACGGGCCTTGTTAGGGTCCATCAGTTCTTTACGACCTGTATACGCCACGCCAGCCAGGTCAGTGACGAAGATATGTTCACGGGGCATTCCCAGAGCCACCAGCATGTCGAGGCAGGACAAGGCTGCGGCACCTGCACCCGAAGTGACCAAACGGACGTTGCGGATGTCTTTTCCAACTACGGCAAGTCCATTCAGGATGGCTGCTGCGACAATGATCGCCGTACCATGCTGGTCGTCATGAAACACGGGAATCTTGAGGCGCTCACGCAGGCGGCGTTCCACTTCAAAACATTCCGGAGCCTTGATGTCTTCCAGATTAATGCCGCCAAAAGTGGGTTCCAGCGCAGCAATCGCATCGACTAGTCTATCCACATTATTTTCGTTGAGTTCGATGTCAAAACAGTCTATCCCGGCAAATTTCTTGAACAGGACGACTTTGCCTTCCATGACCGGCTTTGCGGCGAGGGGGCCGATGGCACCTAGACCCAGCACTGCAGTCCCATTGGTGACGACTCCCACCAGGTTGGCACGCCCGGTCAGGAACCGGGCCTCTTCCGGGTTCGCTTGAATGGCCTCACAGGCAGCAGCGACTCCAGGCGTATAGGCCAACCCCAGGTCAGCCTGGGTGGTCAATGGTTTGGTCGCACTGATTTCGATTTTTCCTGGAGTGGGGTAGCGGTGATAATCCAATGCATTCTTGCGCAGATCGTCCAGCATGAAATCCTCTCTGTCGGCAAAAGATTGCCGATGTATCCCCAATTACAAGGTAGGCCTAATACTGCCCAAAGTGCTATGTTAAACTCTGGCGGTCGATTAGGCGAGGCTCTCCTGCATGTCCGGCAATACCTTGGGTCGGTTATTTTGCGTCACATCCTTTGGCGAAAGTCACGGCCCGGCTCTGGGTTGTGTCGTGGATGGCTGTCCGCCCGGGCTGGAACTCTCTGAAGCTGATATTCAGCATGAGTTGAATCGACGCAAGCCCGGCACTTCGCGCCACGTTACACAACGCAGGGAGTCCGATCGGGTCGAAATTCTTTCCGGAGTATTTGAAGGGCGGACGACCGGAACACCCATCGGGTTGCTGATTCGCAATGAAGATCAGCGCCCCCAGGATTACAACAAGATTGTTCAGGTGTTTCGCCCCGGGCATGCGGACTATACCTACCTGCAAAAGTATGGGATACGGGATTTTCGTGGCGGCGGACGAGCTTCAGCCCGAGAAACAGCAGTGCGGGTTGCGGCCGGAGCCATCGCCAAGAAATGGTTGCACCAGCGCTATGGTGTCAGCATTCGAGGGTATCTGGCTCAATTGGGGCCCCACATCATTCCCTTCCGGGATTGGGCTGCGGTTAATGCCAATCCTTTTTTTTCAGCAGATGCAACGCTGGTTCCTGAACTGGAAGCCTATATGGATGCCCTGCGTAAATCAGGAGATTCCATCGGGGCGCGGGTCAACGTGGTGGCAAGTGGCGTTCCCGTGGGTTGGGGCGAACCCGTGTACGACCGGCTGGATGCCGAAATCGCCTATGCCATGATGAGCATCAATGCCGTCAAGGGGGTGGAAATCGGGGCGGGGTTTGCCAGCGTTACGCAAAAGGGCACCGAACATGGCGATGAAATGACCCCCCAAGGGTTTCTTTCCAACCAGTCCGGCGGAGTGCTGGGGGGAATCTCCACTGGCCAGGACATTCTGGTCAGTATGGCCGTCAAGCCCACTTCCAGTATTCGCTTGCCTCGCCAGTCCCTGGACCTGGCGGGGCAACCCGTGACAGTAGAAACGACTGGCCGGCACGATCCCTGCGTGGGTATTCGCGCTACCCCCATCGCTGAGGCCATGCTGGCATTGGTGTTGATTGATCACGCCTTGCGTCATCGGGCGCAGAATGCTGACGTTGTTTCGTCAATGAAGAGCATCCCCGCTAGTCCATCCTGAGAGCCTTAGGGGTTCAGGCATCTGTTCTAGCTTACTGCTCTATGTCATAATTTACGGTCTACTTGAGGCCGTAACGCTATGAATCCTTTATCGCTCTACGAGAAACTCTGGCAGTCGCATGTGGTTCGCGAAGAACCCGATGGGACTGCCTTGCTCTACATTGACCGGCATCTGGTCCATGAAGTGACCAGTCCCCAGGCTTTCGAAGGGTTACGCCTGGCCAGTCGAGGTCTTTGGCGACGGGACTCCATTCTGGCTACGGCTGATCACAATACGCCAACGACACAACAGACGGTTATCGCTGATCCGGTGTCACGGCTGCAGGTGGAAACCCTGGACGACAATTGTCGGCGCTATGGCATTACCGAATTTCCCATGGGAGACCATCGTCAGGGCATCGTGCATGTTATCGGGCCTGAGCAGGGCGCTACATTGCCCGGCATGACGGTTGTTTGTGGCGATTCCCATACCAGTACGCACGGTGCTTTTGCCGCATTGGCCATGGGGATTGGTACTTCCGAAGTCGAACATGTCCTGGCAACGCAGACATTGCTTACGCGCAAGGCCAAAACTATGCAGGTCCGCGTGGAAGGGGCGTTGCCGCCTGGAGTAACAGCCAAGGATGTGGCGTTGGCCATTATTGGTGATATCGGTACCGCAGGTGGGACGGGACATGCCATAGAATTTGCTGGCTCTACCATCCGCGGGTTGTCCATGGAAGGACGCATGACCCTGTGCAACATGGCGATCGAGGCTGGTGCACGTGCCGGAATGGTGGCCGTGGATGACACAACGATCCGCTATCTCAAGGGCCGGCCTTATGCACCGAAGGGCAGCCAGTGGGAGGCTGCAGTGGCCTACTGGCGTACCTTGCATAGTGACGAAGGCGTCCGGTTTGACAAGGTTGTGACTTTGAATTCCGAAACCATTGAGCCACTGGTCACCTGGGGTACATCTCCCGAGATGGTGGTCGTGGTCAATGGCCGGGTGCCGGATCCGGCACTCGAACCCGATGATACCCGGCGCGAAGGCATGGAACGGGCGTTACGCTACATGGATCTTCAGCCCAACATGGCGATCAGTGATATTGCCATTGACAAGATTTTCATCGGGTCCTGCACCAATTCACGTCTGGAGGACCTGCGTGCCGCTGCGGTTATCCTGAAAGGACGTAAAGTGGCGCCCAACATTAAGTTGGCTCTGGTCGTTCCGGGATCCGGATTGGTCAAGGAAGCAGCAGAGCAAGAGGGGCTGGACAAAATTTTTGTGGCTGCCGGTTTCGAATGGCGTAACCCGGGATGTTCAATGTGCCTTGGCATGAATGATGATCGTCTTTTATCCGGCGAGCGTTGTGCTTCAACGTCCAACCGCAACTTTGAAGGACGCCAGGGTGCCGGCGGGCGCACCCATTTGGTCAGCCCGCAGATGGCGGCTGCAGCCGCGGTGGCCGGGCACTTTGTTGATGTCCGTACATTTCTTGATTGATGAGGATCTTCTGACATGAAGCAGTTCACCTCATTGAATGGGTTGGTGGTTCCGCTGGATCGCTCCAATGTGGATACCGACGCCATCATCCCAAAGCAATTTCTCAAGTCCATTCAGCGTACCGGATTTGGCCCAAATCTATTCGATGCCTGGCGCTATCTCGATGAAGGTCAACCTGGGCGGGACAATGCACAGCGCCCGCTCAATCCTGATTTTGTCCTCAATCAGGACCGCTATCAGGGTGCACAGATTTTGCTGGCGCGTGAAAATTTTGGTTGTGGTTCCAGTCGCGAACATGCTCCCTGGGCGCTCGATGACTATGGCATTTGTGCTCTGATTGCTTCCAGCTTTGCGGATATTTTTTACAACAACTGTTTCAAAAACGGGTTGTTGCCCATTGTGCTTCCTGCGCCGGTCATTGATCAATTGTTCCAGTCGGTGGCCAATCAACCAGGTTACCGCCTTGCCATTGATCTCGTTGCGCAAACGGTAAAGACCCCGGAAGGAGCGGAGTATGGGTTTTCCGTAAATGAGTTTCACAAATATTGCCTGCTCAATGGGCTTGATGAAATTGGCCTGACCTTGCGCCATGCTGATGAGATTCGGGCTTATGAGACGCGGCGTGCCCAAAGTGAACCCTGGATTTTTGGAGTTTCTGCATGAAGATTGCCGTATTGCCGGGAGACGGCATCGGTCCCGAAATCGTTGCCGAAGCTTTAAAGGTTCTGGAAGTGTTTCGTCATGAAGGCGTTCCTCTCCAAACGGAAACGGGAGATATTGGGGGAGTGGCTGTAGACCGTCAGGGCGATCCTCTACCGTCAAGCACCCTGGCTCTGTGTCAGGGTGCCGATGCCATCCTGTTTGGCTCCATTGGAGGGCCACAATACGATACCTTGCCGCGCGAAATGCGCCCTGAACGGGGACTGTTACGTTTGCGTAAAGCGCTCGATCTGTTTGCTAATCTGCGTCCGGCAAGGGTGTTTCCGGAGCTGGCCGAAGCGTCCAGCCTCAGGGCCGAGGTCGTGGCCAATCTCGATATCATGATCGTGCGAGAGTTGACGGGGGATATCTATTTCGGTGAGCCACGGGGTATCACCAGAAACGTAGCAGGCGAACGGGTAGGCACCAATACCATGGTCTACAGCGAATCGGAAATTCGCCGTGTTGCCCATTGGGGGTTTCAAATTGCCCTTCAGCGCCACCAGGCACTGTGTTCTGTGGACAAGATGAATGTACTCGAAACCACGCAGCTTTGGCGCGACGTTATGATGGAGGTTGCCCCAGAATACCCCGACGTTAAATTGACGCACATGTTGGTGGACAATGCGGCCATGCAATTGATACGCAATCCTCGGCAGTTTGATGTCATCGTGACCGGTAACTTGTTCGGCGATATCCTGTCCGACGAGGCCTCCATGCTGACTGGTTCGATTGGCATGTTGCCCTCGGCATCGCTCAACGCAGCGGGTTTGGGTTTGTACGAACCTATCCATGGAAGTGCGCCGGACATTGCAGGGCGTAGTGTTGCCAACCCTCTGGCGCAGATCTTGTCGGTGTCAATGATGTTCCGCTACTCGCTTAAACGGCCAGATTTGGCTGACCGCATCGATCGGGCCGTACATGTCGTGTTGCAGCAGGGGGTTCGTACGGCCGATATTGCGCGGCAAGGTGAGGCTGTGGTCAGTACGGCAAAGATGGGGGATTCGGTAGTTGCAGCGTTGCAGGCATCGTAATTCAGGAGTGTGATGACGTCATGTTGAAAGTAGGAATAGTGGGTTGGCGCGGCATGGT
The DNA here is from genome assembly GCA_028870615.1 of Betaproteobacteria bacterium. Lineage (GTDB taxonomy): Bacteria > Pseudomonadota > Gammaproteobacteria > Burkholderiales > Ferrovaceae > JAJZRV01. The sequence goes on along the minus strand of JAGWPH010000145.1, from coordinate 7,667 downwards.
GGGCTCGGTCTTGATGCAGCGGATGATCGAGGAGCAGGATTTTGACCGGATTCATCCCGTCTTTTTCACGACATCTCAGGTGGGTAAGGCGGGACCCGAAGTGGGTAACGGTTCGCAACCTCTGGCAGATGCCCGTGACGTTGTGGCGTTGTCCCGGATGGATATTATCATTTCTTGTCAGGGTGGAGATTACACCAACGAGGTGTTCAAACCCCTGCGTAGCGCCGGGTGGAAAGGCTATTGGATCGATGCGGCTTCAACCCTGCGCATGAAAGATCACGCAATCATCATCCTTGACCCGGTTAATCGGCATGTCATCGATGCGGCGCTGGCACGCGGTATTCGTGATTTCATTGGCGGCAATTGCACGGTCAGTTTGATGCTGATGGCCATGGGTGGTTTGTTCCGCAAGGAATGGGTTGAATGGGTGTCTGCCATGACCTACCAGGCGGCTTCCGGAGCGGGGGCACAGAACATGCGTGAGTTGCTGGAGCAAATGGGGGTGTTGCATCACGGTGTGGAAACGCTCCTGGCCAACCCGGGGTCGGCAATTCTGGAGATTGATCGGACCGTGATCGACACCTTACGCAGTAGCAGCCTGCCTACAGGAAATTTCCGCAATGTACCGCTTGCCGGAAGCCTGATCCCTTGGATCGACGCGCCGGTCGAGTATGGGCAGAGCAAGGAAGAATGGAAAGGCGGAGCAGAGTGCAATAAAATCCTGGGGCTTCCTCCCTTCCGGACGCCTGGAAGCATCCCGATCGACGGACTATGCGTTCGAATTGGCGCCATGCGCTGTCATGCCCAGGGGCTTACGGTCAAACTCAGGGGCGATATCCCGTTGCAGGATATCGAAGAGGCCATCGCGATGAGCAGTGAATGGGTCAAGGTTGTTCCCAATGAGCGCGAAGCCAGCGAACGCAATCTGACGCCTGCGGCGGTGTCTGGAACACTGACCATTGCCGTGGGTCGCTTGCATAAACTGGCCATGGGTCCGGAATATCTGGGGGCCTTTACCGTGGGAGATCAACTGTTGTGGGGTGCGGCTGAACCGCTACGCCGCATGTTGCGTATCCTGGTGGACTGAGCCCCGTGCATTCCTTTGTTTTCGTTGTATCCGCCTTGCAATCCCAGTCCCGGAGTTGGCTGGATCAAGTTCTTCAGTTTCTATACCAACTTCAGTGGCCTGAATGGGAAGATTTCCGGAATTGGGTCGAGATCCATCCGGATGCCGTCATTTTGGCCGGCGTGTTGCTGGGGTTGATATGCCTTGTGCTGGGGTTAGGTTGGTGGGTAGGCCGCAGGCGTGCGCCTCTCGCGATACAGCCTTTTGTCGAACCCAAAGTTTCGGTCCTGCCTGATTTCGAGAAGCAACTTGGAGTTTCTCGTGAAGACCTGGCTGAAGTGGGGCTGCCATTATTGACACCAGAACGCGAAGAGGCGGATCTCCCGGTTCGCGCTCTCCGAATGACCTCTCTGGAGGCTCTCTCTACTGAGCATCTTATGGTGGTGGCACGTTATTGTGTCTGGAAAGGCGATGCCGAAAGCGCGCGCGAGGTGATTGCACTCGTCATGACGCGGGGTGACGCGCAGCAACGACACGCGGCGCTGGCTTTGTTGGAAGGGCGTTGAGCGCGACATCCATGCGATACGCATTGGGAGTGGAGTATGACGGGTCAGCGTATTGTGGTTGGCAGCGCCAACCGGACCGACTTTCTATTCAAGAGGTTCTGGAATCTGCGCTCTCCGGCATTGCCAGTGAATCCGTAGCGGCGATTGCAGCCGGACGGACGGATCGCGGGGTGCATGCCTGCAGTCAGGTCATTCATTTCGATACACTGGCGCAGCGCCCCCTAAGTGCCTGGGTGCGGGGAGTGAACGCCTTGTTGCCCACAAGCATTGCTGTCCTTTGGGCGCACAGGGTGCCGGAAGAATTTCATGCGCGTTTCTCCGCGCATAGTCGTTCCTATCAATACCTTCTGCTTAATCATCCGGTAAGAACTGCATTGATGGCCGGAAAAATGGGGTGGTATCATCACCAGCTGGATCTGGAGCAAATGCGCCGGGGGGCGCAGTTCTTATTGGGACGACAGGATTTCAGTGCGTTCCGGGCAGCCGAATGTCAGGCTAAAACGCCCCTCAAAACGCTGTTTCAGGGCGAAGTGACCCAGGACGGTTCGGTATTCAAATTTTCTTTCACTGCTGATGCGTTCCTGCAGCACATGGTTCGCAATATGGTGGGAGCCTTGGTTTCCATAGGTGCCGGGCGCGAAGAACCTTCCTGGATCCAGGAACTGCTGAGGTCCCGCAATCGTACTTTTGCGGCGCCAACTTTTTCTCCCGATGGTCTTTATCTGACCGGGGTGGGTTATGAAGCACACTGGCAATTGCCACAACACATGTCACGCTGTGACGAGTCAATACTGAAACCGGATGCCCGCTGACATGCCAACACGCATAAAAATTTGCGGCATTACACGACCGGAAGATGCACGACAGGTTGTCGAGGCAGGCGCTGATGCACTCGGTATGGTCTTCCATACGCCCAGCCCGCGTGCGGTCACGCCTGAGTTGGCAGCCGGGATCGTGGCTGGACTGCCTCCTTTTGTATCCGTGGTGGGACTCTTTGTGAACGCTGACTCACATCTTATCGAATCTGTCCTGTCACGGGTTCGACTCGATTATCTGCAGTTTCATGGAGATGAATTACCTGCAGATTGTGATCGCTATCAGATTCCCTACATCAAGGTTGCACGCATCAGACCCGGGTTCGATTTGGTACAATACGCGGTTGGGTACCGCCATGCGCGTGCCTTGCTGGTGGATGCGTATGTGGCAGGCCAGCCTGGGGGTACGGGTAGGGTATTTGACTGGGCTCAGTTGCCCGGCAAATTGCCGCTTCCCCTGATATTGTCAGGAGGATTGACGTCAGAAAATGTAGGGTTGGCCATCCGCACAGTCAAACCATGGGCGGTGGACGTCAGTAGCGGTGTTGAATCTGCTCCAGGGCTTAAAGATGCCAGGAAAGTGCTGCAGTTCATACAAGGAGTGAGGAATGAAGATTTACGATATGCCTGACCAGGAGGGGCACTTTGGCCCCTATGGGGGGACTTTCGTATCAGAAACCCTGATTGCAGCCATCGACGAACTCAAGGCGCAATACCTGTATTACCGCGACGACCCGAAGTTTCAGGCCGAGTTTGCCTATGAACTCAAACATTATGTAGGTCGTCCTAGTCCCATTTACCACGCGCGGCGTCTTTCCGATTTTCTGGAAGGGGCTCAAATTTATTTGAAACGCGAAGACCTCAATCATACCGGCGCGCACAAGATCAATAATACGGTCGGGCAGGCCATGCTGGCACGGCGCATGGGCAAGCAGCGCATCATCGCAGAAACCGGAGCGGGCCAGCATGGCGTGGCCTCGGCCACGGTTGCTGCGCGATATGGTATGGAGTGTGTGGTGTACATGGGTTCCGAAGACATCAAACGTCAAGCCCAGAATGTTTATCGGATGAAGTTGCTCGGAGCGTGTGTCGTCCCAGTGGAAAGTGGTTCTAAAACCCTTAAGGATGCGCTCAATGAAGCCATGCGCGATTGGGTGACAAATGTTCAGAACACGTTCTACATTATTGGCACCGTCGCAGGGCCCCATCCCTATCCCATGATGGTGCGTGACTTTAATTCTGTCGTGGGGCGCGAATGCCTCACTCAGATGCTTGAAATGGCAGGTCGACAGCCGGATGTGGTGCTGGCTTGCGTGGGAGGAGGCTCAAATGCCATGGGTATTTTCCATTCCTATATTCCTGACGAATCTGTTCGATTGGTGGGTGTAGAAGCCGGTGGGGAAGGGATTGCCACCGGGCATCATGCTGCCTCCCTTTCTGCTGGGTCACCAGGTGTCTTGCATGGCAACCGGACTTATCTACTGCAGGATAGCAATGGTCAGATTATCGAAACCCACTCCATTTCTGCGGGCCTGGATTATCCCGGCGTGGGACCAGAGCATGCCTGGCTCAAGGATACTCATCGTGCAGAATATGTGGCTATCAATGACGACGAGGCCCTTCACGCCTTCCATACGCTATGCCGCATGGAAGGCATCATTCCGGCACTCGAATCCAGCCATGCGCTGGCCCAGGCCATGAAGATGGCGCCTGCCATGGATAAGGATAAGATTCTGCTGGTTAATCTGTCCGGCCGGGGAGACAAGGACATGGCCACGGTAGCAGAATATAGCGGCATCACGTTTTAACGCGCGATTGCCAAAAACCAACCAGGAGTGATTTGTGTCCCGGATCCCTGCTACTTTTGAACGCCTGACCCATACAGGGCGGAAGGCGTTGATCCCCTTTTTTTCGGTGGGCGATCCCAGTTTGCCGCTTTGCGTTCCCATCATGCATGCCATGGTTGCTGGTGGCGCCGACATCATCGAACTGGGCATTCCGTTCTCAGACCCCATGGCCGATGGTCCAACCATCCAGCGTTCCAGTGGGAGGGCGCTGAAAAACGGGGTCACGTTACGGGATGTACTTAAGTCTGCGGCCCAGTTTCGTCACGAGGACGGCATCACCCCTGTCGTGCTGATGGGGTATGCCAACCCGATTGAACGAATGGGCCGTGAACGTTTTGCCAGCCAATGCGCTGAAGCGGGTGTTGACGGAGTGCTGGTGGTGGACTATCCGCCAAATGAAGCGCGCGATCTTGGAAAGCTGCTTGGTCCCAGGGGAATCGATTCCATATTCCTGCTCTCACCCACCTCAACCGAGTCGCGTATCAAGGAGATTGCGGCGTTGGCCACGGGCTATATTTACTATGTTTCGCTCCGTGGGGTCACGGGTGCTTCCCATATTGACCCGCAAGATGTGGCGCATCATATTGCGCGTATCAAGGCGGTGGCCAAAGTGCCGGTGGGTGTCGGCTTTGGTATTCGGGACGGCACAACGGCGCGTCAACTCGCCGAGGTGGCGGATGCCATTGTGATTGGCTCCCGTATTGTGGAAGAGATCGAAGCCAGTCCCATAAATGATGTGCCCGCTAGTGTTGGGGCTTTGATCAACCGTTTTCGTCAAGCCATGGATGCCTGATCAATGAGCTGGTTCAAAAAACTGCTACCTCCGCGTATCAAGCGTGACAAGAACAACAGCAAGGGTTCTGTGCCAGAAGGGTTATGGGTTAAATGTGGTTCCTGTGAGGCGGTTTTGTACCGATCCGACCTTGAATCCAACCTTCACGTATGTCCTAAATGCGCACACCATATCCGGATTTCGGCGCGCACCCGACTGGATGGTTTTCTGGATCCCGATGCGCGTTTTGAAATCGGCTCTGAAGTGATCCCGGTGGACAGCCTCAAGTTCAAAGACAGCCGGCGCTACATAGACCGTCTTACTGAGGCAGCCAATGCCACCGGTGAAACGGATGCTCTGGTCGTGATGCAGGGAACGCTTAATGGCTTCCCACTGATGGTTGCCGCGTTTGAGTTTGAGTTCATGGGAGGCTCCATGGGATCGGTGGTCGGTGAACGGTTCGTGCGGGCCGTTGAGGCGGCCATCGATCAAAAATATCCTTTTGTCTGCTTCCTGGCCAGTGGCGGGGCCCGGATGCAGGAAGGTCTGCTGTCGCTGATGCAGATGGCCAAAACCTGTGCTGCACTCACTCGTCTCGCGCAGGCCCGTCTACCGTTCATTTCGGTGTTGACTGATCCCACAATGGGTGGTGTTTCGGCCAGTTTTGCCATGATCGGCGATATCGTGATCGCAGAACCCAATGCGCTTATCGGGTTCGCGGGCCCCCGGGTGATCGAGCAGACGGTGCGTGAAGTTCTTCCCGAAGGGTTTCAACGTGCCGAATTTCTGTTGGAGAAAGGGGCAATCGATATGATTGTAGATCGCCGTCAGTTACGAGATCGGATTGCAAATATTCTTGGACAGCTGACGCAGGTTGTTGAAAACGCCTGATTGTCGGTCAAAAGGAGGGTTCCATGAAACGCCCCCTGAATGCTCAAGAACAAGCCTTACGCATTCAGAGCCGCCGCCGCATGATTGGCGCAGCGGTGATCATGTTGTGCGTGGTTCTGTTATTGCCCATGATTCTTGATCATTCCACGGATCCAAAACTGTTTTCCAACATGCCGGTACCTGTTCCTCCGAGCCCGCAGGAAGCTGCCCGGACCGTGGCATCTGCGACCCTGCCTCGTGTCGAATTGCCTCAACCCGCTGTTGATACTGCACCGGAGCCCGCACTGTCTTACCTCGAGCAGGTCTCATCGGAGGCCCCGGTTGCTCCTCCCGCTGACACCAAGGCGAGTTTTCTGATCCAAGTGGGGGTATTCAGTGATCGTAGCAAGGCACAAGCCCTTGTTAAAAAGCTCAATGATCAGGCGATCCATGCGTTTAGCGAGGTGGTGCACACCAAGGACGGATCCCGGGCTGTCCGGGTTCGGGTTGGGCCATTGCACAGCAAGGCAGAGGCGCTTGCAATGACTCATCAACTCGAGCGACTGGGGCAAAAATCCATGATTGTTTCACCATGATGGGCACCATTACTGGCCTGACCTGGATTGACTGGGCCGTGCTGGCGATCGTTTTGATCTCGCTTGCGATGGGTGTGGTGCGAGGGGTGGTCAAAGAAATTTTTTCCCTGATTGGGTGGATCGTCGCTTTCTGGCTCGCAAAAACCTTTAGCTTGACAGGCGCCCACTGGCTGGTGCCCATCATCAGTAGCGAAACTGTACGTTTGATGGCAGCCTTCGTGATGCTTTTTCTGGCTGGATTGTTCATTACGGCACTGGTGGGTTACGTTTTCAACACGGTGGTGACTAGTGCCGGGTTAGGAGTGCTCAATCGTGTTTTGGGCGGGCTGTTTGGTTTTCTCCGTGGAGGGTTGTTTGTGATGATTCTTGTCCTCCTTGCCGGAATGACCCCGCTTCCCGCGCAACATGAATGGAAGTCGTCGATCTTCGTTGACTGGGGGGGGGAACGTGGCGCAAGTTTGTTGATACCCTATCTTCCAGCCAGTATAGTCCAGCGCATTCATTTTTAAGTCCCTTGGATAGGCAATCAGGGTAGAATACAACGGTCCGGGAACTACCATTTTTCGGGGATCTTCTGTTTTATGTGCGGAATTGTCGGAATCGTTGCCAAGATACCCGTCAACCAGTTGCTCTATGACGGACTACAATTGCTCCAGCACCGGGGCCAGGATGCGGCTGGCATAGCTACTGCGGATGGCAGCACGTTTCATATGCACAAGGGGCTGGGCCTGGTGCGCGATGTGTTTCGGACTCGCGATATGCGTGCATTGACAGGTAACGTGGGGATCGCACATTGCCGTTATCCCACTGCAGGATCGGCCGTTTCTCCTGCCGAGGCACAGCCGTTCTATGTCAACTCACCGTTTGGCATCGTGTTGGGGCATAACGGCAATCTCACCAACTCCGAAAGTCTTCGCGCCGAACTATTCGAGGAAGATAGACGCCACGTCAATACCAATTCCGACTCCGAAGTGCTGCTCAACGTGTTGGCTCACGAGCTTCACGATGCCGCCAAGAGCCACAAATTGGATCCGGCGGACATTTTTAGTGCAGTGGCGCAGGTCTATCGTCGTTGCCATGGGGCTTATGCCGCTGTCACCATTATTGCGGGGCATGGATTATTGGCTTTTCGCGA
>JAGWPH010000144.1 GCA_028870615.1 Betaproteobacteria bacterium | reverse complement strand
GCTTGGCGGAGTCCACGCCCTTGACGATTGATCGTGATGACAACCTACAAGCCCACACTTCTTTGAGTGGCATGCTGCAGAATGGCGTGTCGGGGCTCCTGTCCGATGGCGAAGCAAACTTCGTCGCGTTCATCGCTTCGGCTCTAGAGCAACAGTGGAGCGAACTGCCCGCAAGGGGCAGCTTACCGTCGCCTTCCGATGCTGCCCGATGGCTCTACGCGAGCTTGATGAGTGATTCTTCGTCCGCTGGTATTCAGCGACTGCTAAACGGAGTTCAAACGCCCCTTCTGCACGCGGCAGTCGTTAGAGCCTTCCGTCTTTGCGGTCGTGCACAGGATATCGAAGACGTGCTGGCTAGTACGTCTTCCGTTTGGCTGGCTGTTAAATGCCTGCAGGAGCGAGGCTGGGTCCGGGACAACGATCCCGACCTGTGCCCGCGGCTGCGCCGCATCCTGGCCACATCGCCCTGCAGCGGCTCGACCTTATTAGGCCGAATTGTCGACGAATTCGAAGCGGGTCGTCGCCAATCGGGGACAGTGGCGAGTGCACCGCCAGCGTTGGTTTCCAGGCCGCTGGCGCCGAAACCGAATCCACTTCTTGACTATTCCGCAGCGGTGCGTGCGCTTCGCGGGGCTGCCGACTTAGGGATTGATGAAGGACAACCTATCACGCTTTCGCGGTTGGACCGAGAGGAGGTGCAGAAACTCATCGCTCTTGTGGATCCAGCTAACGATCCTCCGCTAGCCGTCGTCCGCTTCACACCCATGATGACATTCACCGCTGGAGGGCATGTTGTGGGCCGAGAGAGTTCGACGTCGACCGGCAGCACGTCTACTCCCGAGCGACTTCGCCCCGCCATTGCCGCTACTAATCGGTTCGACTTGCCTATGCCCTGGCATAGCGAGCGTTTGCGATGGCCCTGGATCAGCACCTATGGGGTGCAATTCATAGCCAGCCTTGGCGCGCAGGGTGATGCCGATCGCCTCTACCAAGCGCTTGAGTCCGATGCCGACATCCTACTGCCCCTTCTCGGACGCCTCGACGGCCTTAAGGCGACAGAATCGCTTCTCGATGAGAGGTTAGCACCGATTCTTCACCGCTACCTCTTGCTTGGAGACGATGCCTTTTTCGAGAGCCTGTGCAACTTAGTGCAACGAATTTTGTCCCCAGCAGCCGTACCCCTCCTTTTGGGGCTGTTGGGGCGATGGGCCTCTCGCTTCGACGTCACATCACCCGCCCCGCAGGCCGAAAATATTGAGCTATGGCGCGGCTTTGCTCAGCTCAAGGAGCATCCGCGTTTTCGCGAGGTGGCTGAGTGGCGTAAGACTCTGGAGAACGTTCTTGCCGCAAACATGCGATGGTTCCATAAGCAAGAAATCGTGCGGGTCCTTGAGGGCGATCCCGGCTCCTACGTCACCATCGAGAGCCGACTGTCGCGTGAAGAGAATTGGGTCCATTTCAATCGTTCGGAAATTGACACTCTGGATGAGGCGGCGGATAGGCTGTTCCACGAAACGTGTTCCTAATAACAGCCCTTCCCGAGACTGGTCGAAAGTCAGCACTCGCTGCTCAAGCAACTCGCAAACGAGTCACGTCTGCTTTGGCGTAGAAATCGGAAATGATTTAGGACAACTTGGAATGGCGCTATGGCCGACAAGGGTCAAGGCAAGTCCTTGCCAATTGGCCGCTTTGAATTCATCTGAGCAACCTCCGCGGCTTGGGGATATGCATTCGCAAAAGGCCTCAAGCACAAGCCAAAAGAAAATGTATTCCATGAATAGCGTCCCAATGGCTTGGGACGAAGCGCAACTATTTTCTCTTGGACTTAGCCGGCTTGCATAGCGAAGTCTTGGCCAACATGGGGTCAATTGGGATCGCGGCCAACTCCACTTTGTAGTTTAGAGCGCGCAGCGTCTTTACTGCATTCTTCAATGTCACTTTGGAAAAGAATGGCAGTTCTTTTGGAATGTTTTTTTTAGTTGCAATCGCGTATACAACCGTGTACTTACTTGGGTCCGGACGAGTTTTTGGATCAGTTAGCTTACGCCCTTTGGGGAGTTTTTTGTTCAACCTAATCCTAAAGTCCTCATCCTTCACAAAAGCCTCTGATGCGATGTGACCCTGAGCAAATAGATGGCTGAGCGTGCTCGAGCTGCGATAGTACTTGACATGGATTAGCATCGTGCTGTCTTTGATCAGGTCACAAAATTCTACCTTGTCATATGGTCCACCAATAGGAACGTTTTTCTTGTCCATCAGGTGATAGCTCGCGTCGATGGATACAACATGTTTGTTGTATTCGTCTTCCCTCTCACAGGCGTACTTTGGAAAGACCAAAGCGCATGATGGGAGGAAAAATTTTAGATACTCGTCGATTTCGCTCATGAAGGATTTCTTAACCCGATACCAAGTCCCATTGCGCAGAATATACTGCTCGTTCCTATACGTGATTTCGGCATATAGGCAGCGATATGCGGGCCACGACTTTATTGCTTTGTATTCTGAATCGTTGACGTGAATGAGCTGCGTCTTGAGAACATCGACAGTTAGCGCTTGATCTTTCTTCGTCAAATACGATTCCAGCTGACTCAGTTCAAGCACAATGTGGCGCGGAGTCTTAGCATAGTTGTCGAACGAGTAGCCTACCTGCGACTCCCAATCCACAATTTCCGGTTCTCCTAGCCACAGGGAGGTGACGGCACCATTTGACAGCAACTTGTCGAGTTCATCATCCAGCTTCTTCACCTGGGTTGGATCACGGATGGTGTTTATGTTGTCCACCCATTCGAACTCGCTCGGGAGTTTTGCGTTGAATTTTTGAAGAGCAGTCCAAAGAATCTTCCCGATCCCTTTCGCATCTGTCGCCACAACGATCGTCAAGGCGTCTCTTCCCGTTACATGTGAGCCAAAGACGGGTTCCTTGGACACACCAGTAATGGCATAAAGCATTTCCATCTCCGAGTCCATTTCAAGGTCGAAAATGTCAACGTCTTTGCTGCTCTGGATCCGAGAGTTAAGTGGGTTGTGGTCGTAGCTTGCCTTGTCCAAGCTCCGAAGTTTTCCAGGTTCAACAGAATTTAGTGTTACACGGAGGCCAAAGTCTCGCTCGACTACATGATCCTTTATGAGGTGGAATCCGTGCCCGAAGGAAAGGAGAAATATTCTTTTTTTGTAGCGATAGATAAGAACAGCGCCAACGCTATTTGTACTGCCAAACGCATTGTCAGGAACTGAAGGAAGAGAAGTAAAAAGGTTGGTCCAAGGTGGCGCAAGCCTAGTGACTTCCCTCTTGATGTAAAGGCTTGCTTGGCCTTCACCGAGGATGAGGTTGTATGGTGCGATAGCCCCAGCGGTGTCAATGAGAATGTCGTCAGTGCGATAGTTTGTTTTGGCTAAGTAGATACAAAGCCTTTCTTTGCGCGGCTTCTCTCTCATGGATAGTCCTGTAACCGTGTCAAATCATCCCCATACCCCATTCGCATCTTGAGCTTAATCCTTTGAGGAATCAAATTGGCATAAGCGCCAAGTTGCCTGGTATGGTAACCCCCCCCCATTTTTTGGAATGTCAGGAGTAGATTTATGGGGCCATGGCTAGCGAGTACGAATTTTCGAGTTAAGACGGCCGTCACAGGCCTCTGACTGACACATTGCGGACACATGGGTAACTGGTGTGCCAATGGCAGCAATGGCCGACTTGCCGCAGTTCGGCCAAACCGGACAGTCAGACCTACTGGTGTATTCGTCTGCTTCATGGCCAAACCTGCCGTTCAAAATCGTATTAGAGAAGATTAGCCGGCTTTGCATCAGTACATATATATTTTTCTTGGTGTATTAACGTTCCGTAAATAAAATTTCTGAATTATTCGATTTAACTTTAACAACCCCAATAATAAAAAGTGCTAGTAACACACAAAAATTTAACACGATAATTCCAATATTGAGAGCATTTGGAATTCCGTAAATATCAGTGACCAAACTCCCAAAAATATAGGTTGATTCGGCCTCGCTAGACGCTTGAGAGAAAAGCGCCGCCATGAGTACAAAAAAATAAGTTCTAGCCATCTTAAAATTAAGCATTACTGCGCGCTTCATCAAAATCAAAAAAGTTAAAAAGCACACAGAAAATGCCACAATAAAGAACACTAATGATTTTCCAGATAGCTCAACTATAATGCCAATACCGCCAAGGCGATTTACCTCGCGAGCAACTGGGTTTTCTGGATAAGAAAAATGGTCTAAATTTGTTATGTGCCCATTCCATTTGATCTCTGGGGCTGGCGTATTTACAACAGAATTATTGTCGATAAGCGTTGGGTTTGTGCAAAATACTTCCGCATAAATTAATTCCCCAGGGTTTAACAAAATCGGCTGAGCCTCGAATTTATTGCTGCTTATTTTTCTCCATTCAACGTGAACTATATTTTGAAAATTTTGAGCTGGATTCTCAATAGCAATAATTTTCCACGGAGAATTTACTGTAATACTTAGATTCTCAGCATAGTCACTTGGGCGAATTGCAGAGGTACCAGTGTTTGCGAATTTTGTTTGAATACTCACTAAGTTTGTGATTGGTCTTTCATTATCTTTTAATTCAAAGGAAACATTTCCTCCAATTCTATTGATGTCATATAAAGGTTGTTGAGGATCAGAAAATCGAATACCCACATTTTTTGGACTATCTTGTCCACGTTCGTATGAGTGCCATCCCACAAAAAACGATAACGCCCCAAAAACGAATGAGGTAATTAATCCAGCCAAAGCAATTGCTAAAGTAATTTTCTCTGTCTTCATATTCATATCAGCCGCCTTCTAATGAACCTCTGGAGGGCCACCTTTAGATGCGGCCGGTTCCTCATCCGCTTTGTTCTCAACCATCGTGACGTCGATAGGGTGATAATATGCCTATCTCTATATTAATAAATGTCCGGACTCATGGGTCTCTACAATAACTGTTAGCCAACTAAGGAGTCAGCCATGACCATTGCAGAGTCTGTGATTTCAGAGATCATGCGGCAGATGCCCCAAGGAGCCGACAAGTATCTTGTACCGACCGGTGGTGACGGATTCAAGCTCTGCATCCATTGGAAACTGAACAGCGATCCAGAACGACCAAACAAATATTCCAAAACCATTGCCATTCAGGTACCACGGGAGCTCATTGAAGATTTTCCTGGCTACCCTGAAAACATGCAGAAACATGCATTGGCAAAAATCGGCACATATATCCAAGACAAGCTAAAAGCATTTGATCCAAACCATGATTCACCGCGTGGTGTTCCAGAGCCAGTTGAGCATTGGGCTCTTCTCGTCGAGAACATTTTTGGCTAACAAGCACTTCGAGTGGGGCGCTCCAATAGCCAGCTTCGCCGCCTGTTTCCACGCCCCTCAAGCTAAACGTTAGAGGGCTATATGACCGACGAGCATTCTGGCGAGAACGAAATGCCTGACGAAGGAAACACGGGCAAGGCCATCCGCGGAGCGCTGCAAGTCGCGAGCGGAGCCGTTCCGCTTCTCGGCGGAATTTTGTCCGCCATTGCAGGCGCGTGGTCAGAGAAGGAACAGGCCCGCGTAAACAAATTCTTTGAGCAGTGGGTACGCATGCTCGAAGAGGAGATTCAGGAGAAAGAGGCGACCGTTGTTGAAATAATGGCGCGCCTTGATCT
>JAGWPH010000143.1 GCA_028870615.1 Betaproteobacteria bacterium | reverse complement strand
GTACGTCAACTGGAAAACATCTGCCACTGGCTCACGGTCATGGCGCCTGGGGTCAATGTGGATATTGGAGACCTGCCAGCAGAGTTGAAAGGGGGTTCGGAAGCATCGGCGCCCATGCATTGGAAAACGGCCCTGGAACTGGAGGTATCCCAGGCTCTGGCTCGCGGCGAACGTGGCATTCTGGATCGGTTGAGTCAGGATTTCGAGCGCGCACTGATCACTCAAGCATTGGCTCACACGGGGGGCCGCCGCATTGAAGCAGCACAGCTTTTGGGCTGGGGTCGCAATACGTTGACCCGCAAAATTCAGGAACTGGGCCTTAACGAACCTGAAAACTCGGCGAACACCGGGGCGTGATCTGAAGGTCGTTCCAGCGCACGCGGCGTCTTATCGATTGCACAGGCCGTACACAACGCGGCCTGACAGTCGCTGGCCAGGATATGGTCAATACGCAGTCCCATGCCACGCTTGAACGCATTGACGCGGTAATGCCACCAGCTGTAGGACTGCTCCGCCTGTTCAAAAAGACGAAAAGTATCCTTTAGCCCCAGTTGTAACAACCGTCCGAAAGCTGCACGCTCAGCATCACTGCACAGCACTTCTCCCTTCCATGCCACTGGATCGTAAACATCCCGGTCCTCAGGGGCAATATTGTAGTCTCCCGCAACGATCAGCCTGGGGTAGCGATTTAACGCTTCTTCAAGATAATCCCGAAGCGCCGTAAACCAGCGCAGCTTATAATTGTACTTGTCCGAAGTAAGCGATTCACCATTCGGGCAATACACTGATATGACCCGAATCTCATCAAATGTGGCCGCAATTACGCGTTGCTGCGGGTCATCAAATCCCGGAATCCCGATCAGCGGATCGCTTCCTGGTTTCTGACTGAGCAAGGCCACGCCGTTGTAGGCTTTTTGACCCGCAATCAAGGCGTGATAGCCCGCCGCAGTGACCGCTTCGAGGGGGAAGTTGGCCTCTTCACACTTTAGTTCCTGCAAACACAATATCGCGGGCTGATGATTGTTTATCCAGTCCAGAACATGGTTCAGGCGAACCTTGATGGAGTTGACATTCCAGGTGGCGATTTTCATAGCGATTGGGTGGCCCCGTATTGTCCATGCCAATGATACAGCCAGCAGCTTGCTGTTACGGCAATGTTCTGGAATATGCGATAATCAGCCCCATGGCTTCCGTCAATCTTACGAACCATTTCCTCATCGCCATGCCGGCGCTGCAGGATTCCAATTTTTCCGGAACCCTGACCTATATCTGCCGCCATGATGATAACGGTGCCATGGGACTGGTCGTCAATCGTCCCACCAGTCTGACGCTGGAAAACCTGTTCAACCAGATTGACATCCCGCTTTCCCAGGAAGATTTGGGCGCTTTGCCAGTTTATTTTGGTGGACCGGTCCAGACCGACCGCGGTTTCGTGTTGCACTCCCCGGTGGGGCATTGGCGTTCTACACTGAGTGTCAACGACGAGATTGGGCTGACCACTTCCCGGGATATCCTGGAAGAGGTATCTCGTGGGCAGCCGCCCCAAGGTATGCTGATCTCCTTGGGCTATGCGGGCTGGGAAGCAGGACAACTGGAAAACGAAATCAAGCTCAACAGCTGGTTGACGGTTGAAGCCCGTCAGGATGTGATTTTCAACCTTCCGGCAGAAGCACGCTTTTCGGCTGCCCTGGGCATTTTGGGTATAGACCGTACTTATTTATCTGATGAAGCAGGGCATGCCTGAGGCTGAAGGAAACATTCTTGCCTTTGACTATGGACAGAAGCGTACTGGTGTTGCCATTGGCGAGCTCAGCAGCAAAATCTGCCATCCCCTGACCACTATCGAAGCCGTTACACCGGACGCACGCTGGCAAGCAGTGGATAAACTGCTCAAGGAATGGGCTCCTGTAGGACTGGTTGTCGGGCTACCGCTTGACGCAGAGGGCAACGAACAGAAAACTACACGCCGCTGTCGGAACTTTGCCACCGAATTAGAGTCCAGAACGGGATTGCCCACGGCGCTGGTGGACGAGCGTTACACCTCCCTTGAAGCTGATCAGTCCCTACGGGAGCTGGGATACACCCATCGCCAGCGCGCCGTGGCGGAACATGCTGAAGCAGCAGCGCTTATATTGCGGAGTTATCTGGAGTCTCAACCTACATGATCGGCAATCCGCAACTCAGTCCCGAAGGCACACTCAAGCACCTGCTCACAATCGAAGGCCTCCCTTCTTCCGTGTTGTTTCATATCCTGGACACTGCAGCGACTTTTGAAAATGTTGCGCAACAGGAAGTCAAGAAAGTTCCTCATCTGCAAGGCAAATCAGTATTCAACCTGTTTTTTGAGGCTTCCACCCGAACCCGCACCACTTTTGAAATTGCTGCCAAACGCCTGTCAGCTGATGTCATCAACCTCAATGTCAGTGCTTCCAGTCAAAGTAAGGGCGAAACCCTGCTGGATACAGTGGACAACCTGTCGGCCATGCAGGCAGACATGTTTGTGGTTCGCCATGCGGAAAGCGGAGCAGCCCATTTGATCGCCAACCATGTGGCTCCAGGCATTCATGTCATCAATGCAGGCGACGGATGCCATGCACACCCCACTCAGGCGCTGTTGGACATGTACACCATCCGGCATTTCAAACACCGCTTTGAAAACCTCAAGGTTGCCATCGTGGGTGATGTGCTGCATTCCCGTGTGGCTCGCTCGCAAATCCACGCACTCACCACGCTACACGTGCCCGAAGTTCGCGTGATCGGTCCCAAAACCCTGATGCCGCGCGACGTGGAACATCTGGGTGTGCGCGTCTTTCACGATATGGCGCAAGGCCTCAAGGATGTCGATGTGGTTATCATGTTGAGATTGCAAAATGAGCGCATGAATGGTGCCTTGTTGCCCAGCCGCGATGAATACTTCAAATATTATGGTTTGACGCCTGGAAAGCTGTCCCGTGCCAAACAGGACGCCATTGTCATGCACCCCGGCCCGATGAATCGGGGGGTGGAAATCGATTCCGAAGTCGCCGATGGGCTCCAGTCTGTCATTTTGAAACAAGTCACTTTCGGCATCGCAGTACGCATGGCAGTCATGTCCATCCTGGCCAGCAACTGAACGGGAAATTTTCATGAAAATCCAGATCAGTAACGGACGCGTCATCAACCCGGCTACAGGCACTGATGAAGTACAGGACGTTTTCATTGCCGCCGGAAAAATTGTCGGCCTGGGCCAGGGACCCTCAAGTTTTGGCCCCAATCGCGTCATCGATGCCCGCGGCAAAATCGTCATTCCCGGCCTGGTAGACTTGGCAGCACGCCTGCGTGAACCAGGGTTCGAGTATCTAGCGAAGCTGGAGAGTGAAATGTTTGCGGCCACCGTTGGCGGTGTGACCAGCCTGTCCTGCCCGCCCGATACTGACCCGCCACTGGATGAGCCCGGTTTGGTGGAAATGCTCAAACACCGCGCCAAAGGACGCAACCAGACCAATGTCTACCCGCTGGGAGCACTCACCCAACAATTACAGGGCACACGCCTGACGGAAATGGGCGAGCTGCATGACGCGGGCTGCGTCGCATTCTCGCAAGCCAACGCACCATTGGTGGATACGCAAGTGCTGGCGCGCGCGCTGGATTACGCCAGCACTTTTGGGTTCGCTGTCTGGTTGCAACCCCAGGATCCTTACTTGGGGCGCGGTGGCGTAGCGCACGATGGTGAAGTGGCAATGCGTCTTGGCCTTCCTCCCATTCCGGCCTGCGCCGAGAGTATCGCCATTTCCACTATCCTGCATCTGGTGCGCCATACCGGTGCCCGCGTGCATCTGTGCCGCCTGTCCAGCGCAGCTGGTGTGGAACTGGTACGAGCCGCCAAGGCGGAAGGGCTTCCCATCACTTGTGACGTGTCCATCAATCATCTGCATCTGTCCGAGCATGACATCGGCTTTTTTGACTCCCATTGTCATTTGATCCCCCCACTGCGCAGCCTGCGGGATCGCGATGCGCTGCGTGCTGGTCTTGCTGATGGTACGGTAGATGCACTGGTGTCGGACCACTCGCCCGTGGATGATGATGTCAAACAATTACCCTTTGAAACCTCCGAACCCGGTGCCACCGGGTTGGAGTTATTGTTACCGCTGACGCTCAAGTGGGCCCAGCAAGACAATATCCCGCTGCCGCGAGCATTGTCCCGGGTTACCGCTGATCCTGCACGCATCCTGGGTGTATCCGGAGGCCAGATTGGTCTTGGCAGCAATGCAGACTTGTGCCTATTTAATCCGGATCATGAATGGGTAGTCACTCCGCAAAGCCTGAAAAGCCAGGGCAAGAATACACCATTCATCAACCTGCCTCTGCTGGGAAAAGTTTCTCACACCATTGTGGGCGGTTTTCTGATTTACGAAGACGCTCGCGCCTGAGGTTCCATGCCATGAATCCCTTACTCGATTTTTCGGGGCTGCCGCGCTTCACCGAAATTCAACCCATCCATGTAGGGCCCGCCGTAGATGTGCTGATAACCGAAAATACGGCTCTCTTGTCGCGCATCCTGATGCAAACCGCCGCTCCCACCTGGGAGCATTTCGTCGCCCCCCTGGAAGATGCCAACGAACGCTTATCACGCGCCTGGGGCCAGGTGGCTCACCTCAATGCCGTCGTCAACACGCCGGAACTCCGTGATGCCTATAATGCCAACCTTCCAAAAATTACCCAGTACTGGGCCGCTCTGGCCCAGAACGAGGCGCTTTTTGCCGGATACAAGGCCCTGCGGGCTTCTTCAGAATTTGATACGTTGAGCCCCGCGCGCCAGAAAATCATCGAAAATGAATTGCGTGATTTTCGCCTGGGTGGCGCTGAGTTGTCCCCGGCAGATAAAGCCCGCTTTCTGGAAATCCAGGAAAGTCTCGCGGCTACAGGCGCGCAGTTCGAGCAGAACCTGCTGGACACTACCAACGCTTTTGGACACTTTGTGGAGGATTCTGCTTCCCTGCGCGGGTTGCCTGAAGACGTCCTTCAAACAGCCCATGAAGCAGCTCAGCAGGAGCACCGTGCCGGCTGGAAGTTGACCCTGCACGCACCATGTTACGGACCCATAATGCAGTATGCCGAATCACGCACGCTCCGCCAGCATTTTTACTACAGCTACGCAACCCGTGCGTCAGAATTTGGCAAACCGGAGTGGGACAACACGCCGCTGATCCGCACGCTCCTGCAGTTGCGCGCTGAAGAAGCCGGGTTGCTGGGTTTCAAGAGTTTTGCAGATTTATCCCTCGAGCCCAAAATGGCTGAGTCACCACAGGCGGTGCTGGATTTTCTCAAGGACCTCGCAACCCGGGCCAAGCCTTATGCCGAACGCGACTGGGCAGAACTTGAAGACTTTGCCCATCAAGAACTGGGCATGGAAAAACTGGAACCCTGGGACGTCGCATTTGTCTCCGAAAAACTCCGGATAAAAAGATATGCGTTCTCCGATCTGGAAGTCAAACAGTATTTCCCGGAAGATCAAGTGCTGCAGGGACTGTTCCGGGTAATCCAGCAACTGTACGGGTTGACGGCCCAACGGGCCGGGGCTCCGACCTGGCATGTCAACGCTCATTTCTATGATCTGCGCGACCGCACAGGAACGCTGGTGGGTCAATTTTATCTGGATCTCTACGCACGCAATGGCAAACGTGGCGGCGCCTGGATGGACGATGCCGTTGCGCGACGACGGCGCGGCAAGGTCATTCAGACCCCTGTGGCCTATCTCACCTGCAACTTTTCTGCGCCCGTGGGAGGCAAAACAGCCACCTTCACTCACGATGAAGTCATTACCCTATTTCACGAATTTGGCCATGGCTTGCATCATCTGCTCACTCAGGTGGAAGACTTGCCGGTATCCGGAATCAATGGCGTGGAATGGGATGCAGTGGAGTTGCCCAGCCAGTTCATGGAAAATTTCTGTTGGGAGTGGGAAGTGCTCTCTGGTATGACACGCCATGTAAATTCCGGCGAGCCGTTACCTCGCGTATTATTTGATCGCATGCTGGCCGCCAGACATTTTCAAAGCGGCATGCAAACGGTCCGTCAAATCGAATTCTCCCTGTTTGACATGCAGTTACACACGGGCTTCCCCCAGGAAGACAACCCTCTTGAACTTCTGGAACGCATTCGCGACGAAGTGGCTGTACTGCGCCCACCTGCCTGGCATCGTTTTCCAAACAGCTTTGCACATATCTTTGCCGGAGGGTATGCCGCTGGCTATTACAGCTACAAATGGGCCGAAGTGCTGTCCTCCGACGCCTACGCCCTGTTCGAAGAAAATGGCACATTCGACACGGCGACCGGCGAACGTTTTCGACGCGAAATCCTGGCCGTGGGCGGCAGCCGACCGGCACTGGATTCCTTTGTGGCATTTCGGGGGCGCAAACCCAACATCGATGCGCTGCTCCGGCATAGTGGCATGGGTAAATGATTTATTTGATGCTGATCGCTTCTCCCGCCCGGATAAAATTGAAAGAACGCGTGATACTGACCAGATCAGCTTGGGCGCTCATCTCTTCGGTAAATGGTTGAAACGGTGCAGCCATCTGGACGATGCGGCGCGCCGCATCGTCCAGGTTGGGCCTGCCCGAAGATTGGCGAACCTCAATCGATGCGAGACTACCATC
Source organism: Betaproteobacteria bacterium (assembly GCA_028870615.1). Lineage (GTDB taxonomy): Bacteria > Pseudomonadota > Gammaproteobacteria > Burkholderiales > Ferrovaceae > JAJZRV01. The sequence continues at coordinate 3,559 of JAGWPH010000143.1, read as the reverse complement.
CTTAAGAATCGTGGCCGTCACGCGCACGGTGCCATACAGCGGGAGACCATTCACAGGAGGCGGATAATTGACCGTTCCCACCTGCTCCACTTTCTGTCGATAAGCTTCTTCGTAGGGGCCAAACACGTTGTCCCGGGTTTGGGGCGACAAAACCCGCAGCCGTAGCCCGGCAAATGGATCAACCGCTTCGTTTTGAGCCATTTGCATACTTCTTGAGCGCAAGTCGCCAGTCATCGGCATTTCGTTGGAATGGAGGGAGATTGCAGGAGATGGCCCTTTTGAAATGATGGGCTTTTGTGTCTGTTTCTTGTTAGGCCCCGCTGGAGATACTGTGGGTTTCGCGGTGCGATGCGATTTTACGTGGCGAGGTTCTGGTTTCACCTCAGGGGAATCAACGATGATCGGCGCTACAGAGACAGAACCCAACTCGACAAATAGGGTCTGTGATGGTTCCATCGCAGCAGGCCTCTTTAAATGAACCTTTGACAACAATATGCCATGCACCAGCATCGAAACCAGCAAGGCCAGCGCGAGCTGTCGATGATGGACAGTCATCATGGCCCTGATACCTCGACCAATGGCTCCAGAATGGCTTTGAGGTGACTGACCAGCGTCATGTCCCATAAATTGATGCGTTCCACGCTCACGCGCACAGCCGTTCCCGGTAATACCCCTGTCGCCCCATGCACCTTGACCACCAGCGGCAGTCCCGCAAGGCGGGCCATTCCGTCGCGTAACATGACAGCTTCTCTCTCCACAATGCTTTCTTGCTGCAGCCAGCGCAGGCTCCAATAGCGTTCCATGCTGCGCTGAAATTCGTTGTAGGCCTCATAAGCCACTTCAAACTGACGGGCAATGGCAGACAATGCTTCGTCGTTCACTATAAAAGCGGGCGGTTGGTCGGAGAACAGGCTAATCAATTGCCATTGGTTGATGAGATCCACATAGCGCCGCAATGGTGAACTGGACCAGGCGTACTGTGCGACCCCCAACCCCTGATGGGGCGCTGGATTCACCGACAGGCTGGTCTTGCCATTGACCTGGGTACGAAACAGCCCTGGCACAGCCGCATCCACCAGTGTCTTCCCCCATACTGCATTGACCTCGATCATGAGTTCAGCCACCAACGTATCCAACGGTGAACCTCGCGGACGTTGGGTAATGGCAACCCGATCGCCCTCCACTACAAAATTGAAATCCAGATAATGCTGGGCAGGACGCTCTTTCGCACCGCGGCATACTGCCAAATGTTGTGCCAATTGCCACAACACGCGCAAGGGCTGGTGAAAGGGATGGGAGCCGCTTGTCGCTTCGGGATCGAATTGAGCTTCCAGATCATGGATGCGAAGGTTGTGCGCCACACTGACGCGCTCAATGCGCGATTCGCGTGCCACCACTTCAAAATCTGCCTTGTGCACCGTCAAAATCAATGACAGCACCAGATTGTCGCGTCCTTCCGCCAAAGTATGGGCACGAATCACACTGTCAGGCAGCATGGGAATCTTGTCGCCTGGCACGTATACGGTGGACAGCCGCCCGCGCGCCACTTGATCCAACTCGGAACCAGGCCCAAATCCCAGACCGGGTGCCGCAATATGAATACCCACCTTCCAATGTTCGCCATCCTGCTCGCTGACGCTAAAGGCATCGTCGATTTCTGTAGTGAAAGCATCGTCGATACTGAAGGCTTGCACTTCGGATAAAGGCCAGCGGGTATGATCATGGATCAGTGTGTAGACCGTGTCAGAAGACAGCGGACCGAAATATTCGTAATGAAACTTCCCCTCATGCCAACTCCGGCTATCCTTCAATGAGCCACAATGTTCCAGCACTTGCGGAATCGTCAGATGCATCACCGCGCTGGCGGCCTCCAACGTTTTATAGGCCATCGTATTCTTGTCGGGGCGATAGAGCAGGGCGGTGAGATCTCCTGCAAGCCAATCGGGCAATTGACCCGACTGGATGTCCTTGATGGCCTGCTGCTTCTGCGTTTCCTGCTGACGCTTTCTTTCCAGCCCGGCCAGCGCCGCGCGCAGATTTGTTTCAGGTGCCGGACGGTATCGACCTCGACCTTTTTTGTAAAAGTACACCGGGGCAAGGTGTAGCCGCATCAACACCGCAGCCTGCTCCACTGGTACAGGGTCGTGACCTACGTATTCACGCGCCAGATCTTCAAACCCAACTTCCTCATTAGGGACGCAGCAGGCCCATAGAAATTCCTCATCGATTTCATCAGCCATTTTCTGGGCCAAATGCATCAACTCGGTAGCGGAGGGCTGGGTAAAACGAATCAGCACGGCATTCGCCTTGATCTTGCTCCGCTTGCCGTGCGGCGCTTCAATCTGCAAGCTGCCCTCATTGTCTGCCAGGACGGATGCCGTCTTCAGTTCGCCGTCTTCTTCGTAAAACACGTTCATCGCAAAGTCATTCCCCAGACAACCGTTTCAGGATTTTGTCATGGATCCCGCCAAATCCACCGTTGCTCATCACCAGAATCTGATCCCCACGCCGCGATTCCATCACGATGGCTTCAATCAGGCGATCAAGGTTACCATCAGTGACCACCCGCTCACCAAGGGGCTTCAAGGCTCCGGCCACATCCCATCCGAGTTGTGCGGAATAACAAAATATCCGATCGGCACCTCTCAGGCTGTCCGCCAGGCTGTCTATCCAAACGCCAAGTTTCATGGTGTTGGACCGTGGTTCAATCACGGCCAGGATGCGAGTTGCAGCGCCCACTTTATTGCGCAGCCCATTCAAGGTCGTCTGGATTGCCGTGGGATGGTGGGCAAAGTCATCATAGACCGTCACTCCCTTCACACACCCACGTACTTCCATGCGACGCCTGACCCCAGAGAAACGGCTGAGCGCTTCCAGGCCTCGTGCAACGGGAACCCCGGCAAAACGAGCCGCCAGCAATGCAGCCAGTGCATTCTGGCGATTATGTTCCCCCAGCAGAGGCCAGGAGGTTATCGCACCCACCAGATCTCCGGCCTGAGTGATGGAGAGCGTTCCCGTAGCATCCGCCAAGCCGGCCTGCCACCCCTCGGGAGTACCGAAGGTTTCCACCGGTGTCCAGCAACCCCGCACCAACACAGAAGCCAGGTTGCTATCCCGTCCGTTGACCACCAGCAACCCATTGCGCGGTACAGTGCGCACGAGATGATGAAACTGGGTTTCGATGGCGGCTAGGTCAGGAAAAATATCTGCGTGATCGAACTCCAGGTTGTTGAGTATGGACACTGTGGGACGATAGTGCACAAACTTGGAGCGCTTATCGAAAAACGCCGTATCGTATTCGTCAGCCTCGATCACAAACCAGGGCAATGGAGAGCTCCCCACCATTTGAGGACTGTCCCCAAGTCGCGCAGAAATTCCAAAGTTGCCCGGAATCCCTCCGATCAGGAAACCAGGACGCAAGCCTGCGTCCTCCAGGATCCAGGCGGCCAGGGAAGCCGTTGTCGTTTTTCCGTGGGTACCTGCCACGGCCAACACACGGTAATGACACAAAATGTTGTCTGCCAGCCATTGCGGCCCGGAGGTGTAGGGTAATTTACGG
>JAGWPH010000142.1 GCA_028870615.1 Betaproteobacteria bacterium | reverse complement strand
TTCCTGCGTAGGCTGGACCAGAACGCCAGGAAGAAATAGTTTGCGGTATAATTCGCGGCTTCTCTGGATGCATTGGGCGGTTAGCTCAGGGGTAGAGCACTGCCTTCACACGGCAGGGGTCACTGGTTCGATCCCAGTATCGCCCACCAATAAGTCCTCTTCTTCCCGAATCTTCGTAAAGCTGTCGCACACGTAATCTGCCGAAAGATAGCGGTCGTGATACGCGCACAGTCCGTCGCTAGCCCGCACGGAGCTGTAGCCCGAACCCATCACCCGCAGCCCCGGAATCAGGGTTTCCAGCGTCTTCGGAGCATTGTCGAAATGCCGGCACTGGCCGCAGCAGACGTGTTGATGGGCGACACTCATTGGCCCAGTGCCGTCCAAAAGCCCACAAAGACCTGCGTGGACAGGAAGTACCCCAGGGCCACGTTCACGGCGACCCCTGCGGTGAAAGCATAAAACGGTTTGGCACCGGCCCGGGTGAAATCGGCAAAGCGCGTGGTAAGCCCGATACTGAAGAAGCAGTAAATGAAGGCCCAAGTGCGCAGGTTCTTGATGGGTGCCACAAGGCTGGGTTCTACCAGCTTCTTGTAATCGGCATAGTTGTAGCCGTGCGAAATCGCCGTGACCACGAGGGACGCCACTAGAAAGCCGATGACAAACTTCGGAAAGCGCCGCCAGATCTCGCCCACACCCGCCCGCCCGTTCACGCCGGTGGATTCCCAGCGCGTGGTGGCCACAATAGACAGCACCAAGGCCCAGATGCCAATCCACATATCCCGTCCAATCACTTTCATCAGTGTGAAGGCATTCACGGCCGCATCCGCACTGCCAGTAATCCCCGGCACGTTGCCGGCATAGCCGCCATAAGCCTGGGCGGCAGCCAGTCCTGCCGCATCGGCAAACTCCGAGGTGCCAATCCATGCCCCCGCCACCCCCGTGGGTAATGCCAAGGCACGTGAGACGATGGGCAGCGCAAAGATCATGACGATCGCCCAGAAAATCACAAGCGAGATGGAAATGGGCGCATGCTCTTTTTTGGCGCCCACTGCTGCTGCGATGGCAATGGAACCCGACACACCACACACCGCTCCGCCCACACCCAGCGTGGCCGCCAGACGACGATCAAGCCCCAGCCACTTGCCCACAAAGAAGATTGTACTGAAGGTGACGAGCGACACGATGGCGGCCTGCGCAATGGCTACCGGTCCCGCCCACAGGATCAGCGTGAAGGGGAGTGTTGCCCCCAGCAGCACGATACCGGTCTTGATGTAGAACTCCACGCGAAAGCCCGATTCAAGCCAGGCTGGCAACCGGAACACGTTGGCGATCAGGATGCCCAGCGCCAACGCCACCAGCGGCGGCTCCAGGTTGTAGTAGTGCGCCTCATCCCATTCCCCCAGGAAGAAGATAACCATGGAGACCAGGTAAATGAAGAGGAAGGAAGGCAGGAATTGCCACAGGGAAATCTTCAGGGCGGCAACCGCCACCCCCAGAATGACCGCCCACAACAGGAACAGGGCCACGTAGCGCTGCACATTGGCGGCAAGTTGACTGCCCAGTTCCTGAAAAGTGTGCCATTTGCCCGGCGTGACAGCGAGCCACTTCATACTGCTTCCACCGGTGAACAACAGCACTGAAGCCGCCAGCAACCCCAGGCCAATCCAGATGGCCCACCAGTCCTCTTTGCTGAAGAGTTCAAGCCAGCCCGGAGTGGGCTTGGGGGTTGAAAGCGTTGAAGTCATGAAGGGCGAGTTTGCTCAATGGCTGCATTCAAACAAGCACCGGGTTCCCGGTGCGATTTCTGAATAATAGCCTAATCGGTAAGGGACGCTTCATTAAATCAATACACGCGTCGCGCTGGCCCCATTCCTTGTAAAAATATTAAATAATAGGATTTAATGAATTTTCGCACCCTGTTTACTGTTTAATACTTAAATAACAGTTTTATAGTTGATTAAGCGCCATTTATTGCATATAATCCTAGCAAATAAGGATGAATATGAGACGAGTCGTCCCCACCCTCTTTCCCAGTGACCCCTTGCTCAAGGACGCCGCCATGTTTGGCGCGGCGATCCGTGCCGCTCGTACAGGCGCGGGCATGACGCTTGTGGACGCCGCGATGACGCTGGGTATCTCCAAGCAAACGCTCTCCAACCTGGAAAAAGCCAGTGGCTCGGTCGGCCTGTCCATTGCACTCAAAGTTGCCCGTGAACTCGGCGTGGCGGTGTTTGCTGCGCCGGCAGGAGATCGCGAGCCCGTGCGTCGCATCATCATCAACGCAAGGAAAACCGGTAGCGGAGAAGGCAAAAAATGACCCGGCTTGAAGTTCGGCTGGATCAAGATCTGGTCGGTTGGCTGGCACACGATGGCGCCACAAACCGGTTCTCCTTTGATTACACGCCGCAGTGGCGTGCGGAACCGCGAAGCTTCCCGATTACGCCGCGGATTCCACTGGAGCCAGTCGCTGGGCAGACGCCCGAGTCGCACAGCGCCGAGGTACGCCAGTTTTTCGAGAACCTTTTGCCAGAGGGCGAAGCACTCGATCACGCTGCCCAGGCCAACGGCATTTCCAAGTCAAATTTAGTAGGCCTGATGGTGGCGCTTGGCAAGGAAACGGCAGGGGCGCTGCGCCTCGCCGTTGCGCGCGAGGATGCCCACGCCGTTGATCATGAAGAACTTCGGCTGGTGACCAAAAAGGAGTTGTCCGAGCGAATCCGTCAACGCGCCGAGTTGCCGTTCTCCGTATGGGACGGCAAGGTGCGCCTGTCCATTGCCGGGTATCAGGACAAGATCGCAATCTACCAGCGTGGTGACGAGTGGTATCTCGTCGAAGGCCCGCGTCTCGCGTCGACGGTCATCCTCAAGCCCATGCCGGCGAGGCCGCAGTTGGCCGCGCTGCCCGACAACGAGTACCTGTGCATGCAACTTGCCCAGCGCTCGGGGCTCGACGTAGCGGCGACGCAACTGGTCCATGTGCCGGAACCCGTGCTATTTGTCAGGCGCTTTGATCGCGTCGAGCAGGACCATCATGTCCGCCGGTTGCACATTATTGACGGATGCCAGGCACTCGGCCTTTCGGCCTCGATGAAGTATGAGCGACCATATGGCGACGGCCGTGATGTGCGCAACATCCGCGACGGAGCAACCTATGCAAAGCTATTCTCTTTGCTCGGACAGAGCCCGCAGCCAGCGCGCGACAGACAGGCGCTTCTGCGGTGGGTGATCTTCCAGGTGTTGATCGGCAACACCGACGCGCACGGCAAGAATATCTCGTTCTTCTGCGGTGTCGAAGGCTTGCGGCTTGCCCCCTTCTACGATTTGGTCTGCATCCCGGCACTTGGCCATGGCGGGCTGAGCAGCACCTATGCAATGGCCATCGGCGATGCGTTCACCGAAGCGGAAGTGACGCCATTTGAGTGGGCGAGCTTCGCCAGGGAATGCGATTTGCCGTTGCGAATGGTATCGAACGAGTTGGAACGGCTTGCCGTCCGAATTTTGGATCAGCTTCCTGGCGTTGAGAAAGATGCCCGCCTTGCGGGCGTGCAGAACAATGTGATTGCGTCAGTCCATTCGGTCATCGCAGCGAACTGCCTTCGTCACGCCAAAATGGCTGATCAGACTTAAGTTATCGTTGCTATAACTTAATATTGTTATAACTCCTGCCACTGCATGTGATTTCTGGAATAGAATTTCGCAATTGGTAATTGGGCCCTTCCATGAAAGCGCTGTTTAAATATCACCAGCTTGCTGGAGCAGTGAATGCCCAGCCTGCCTTCAGGGGGCTCGATCCCGTCCAGATTGAAATTCTGATGGCCGTTGGGTTGAGCCGCCAAAATGACCAAAAGCTCACCGTCAGCAACATCCTTGAAATGACGGATCTCGCTTCCCCTGCCACGTTACATGGCCGCCTGAAGGAACTGCGCACCCGGGGGTTTATCACCATCATCTCGGGCCAGGACAACCGCTTCAAGTTTCTCCAGCCTTCCGAGTTGGCCAACGAGTACTTCAATGCACTTGAGCGGTGCATCAGGAAAGCGGGGCAAGCGGGCTGATCCCGGCGCTTTCCAGGAAGGCCATCACGGCCCCCACCGTAATAAACGATCCAAACACCACGATCCGGTCTTCCGCCTGTGCCAGGTGGAGTGCCCCCTGATACGCCGCTTCCAGCGAAGCAAAGCCCCTGACGCTCCCATGCACCGCTGTCAGCACCTTCTCCAGTTCCTGCAAGGTCGCGCCGCGCCGCTCGGCGATGCCTGCCACACACCACCCGTCCACCAACGGGTTCATGACGGCAACCACCCCCGCAATGTCCTTGTCGTGCAGCATTCCAAACACCGCCCAGGTTTTTCCGGTGCAAGGTAGGGTTCGTAAATTGGAAGCCAGCTCAGTGGCCGCATGGGGATTGTGCGCCACATCCAGAATCACCTGCGGGGCCTGGGAGACTTGCTGGAAACGACCTGGCAAAATCGCAGACTGCAAGCCCTGACGCAAGGCGGCCAGCGGCACCGGAAGGCGCGCCTCCAGGCTCACCAGCGCGGCCAGGGCCGCTGCCGCATTGCGGTACTGGAACGTGCCGGACAGCTTCAGCGGGGGCAAACCCTCCCAGGTCCGCTTCCCCAAGGTAAAGGACCAATGGTCTGCGGCAACCTGATAGGAAAAGTCCCGATGGATCTGTAGCAGGGAAGCGCCCACAGTGCGGGCCACCTCAGCAATGGCGGCGGGGGGGTCAGGATCGGCGCAAATGGCGGGCCGCCCCTTGCGAAACACGCCGGCTTTTTCAAAACCGATGGCCTCGCGCGTATTTCCCAACCAGGCTTCGTGATCAATGGCGATGCTCGTGATCACCGCGCAGTCGGGTTCAAACAGGTTGACGGCATCCAGCCGCCCGCCCAACCCGACTTCCAGTATGACCCCATCAAGGTGTGCATCGATGAACACCTGCAGCGCTGCCAGGGTGCCAAACTCGAAGGGAGTCAACGATTGATCACCGCGCGCTTCCTCCACTTTGGCAAACGCATCGCACAGGCTTTGGTCGCTGGCAAAGGCTGCCCCCACACGCACGCGCTCGTTGTAACGCACGAGATGAGGAGAGGAGTAGACCCCGACGCGATAACCGGCGGCACTCAAACACGCCGCCAACAGGGCACAGGTGGAGCCTTTGCCATTGGTGCCGGCAACGGTGATGATGGGAAAGGCTGGATGCAACCCCATGGTGTCCCGCACACGGGACACCCGCGCCAACCCCATATCAATGGTTTGCGCGTGCAGCTGCTCGGTATGGGCCAGCCACTCCGCAAGGGTTTTAGGCCTTGCGGAGTGGGGCATGGTCTTAGAACAGGCCGACGATGGTGCCGTTGGCGTCGATGTCCACTTTTTCGGACGAAGGCACCTTGGGCAGGCCAGGCATGGTCATCATGTCACCACAAATGGCCACCACGAAACCGGCGCCATTGGCGAGACGCACCTCGCGCACATTGAGGGTGTGTCCGGTGGGCGCGCCCCTGACTGTGGGATCCGCAGTAAAGGACATCTGCGTCTTGGCCATGCACACCGGGAAGTGACCATAATCCTTGTTCCACTCTTCCAGTTGCTTGCGGGCGTTTTCACTGAAAGTGACTTTCCCGGCACGATAGATCTTGGTGGCGACGGCGATGATCTTTTCCTGCAAGGTCGCACTGTCGGGATAGACGTAGGTATGCTTGTGGGTGGATTTTTCCACCAGGTCCACCACGGTGCGGGCCACCTGCTCGGCGCCCTTGCCGCCTTCAGCCCAATGACGGGCCAGCACGAACTTGCCACCCAAGGCTTCGACTCTCTTTTGCAGCATATCGATTTCGGCCTGGGTATCGAAAGTGAAGTGATTGACCGACACCACACACGGCAAGCCATAACTGTCGCGGATGTTTTCCAGATGGCGTTCGATGTTGATCAAACCTTTTTCCAGCGCCTCGAGGTTTTCCTTGTTGAGGTCTTCCTTCTTGACGCCGCCGTGGAACTTGAGCGCGCGAATGGTGGCCACCAGCACGACAGCCGAGGGGGTGAGCCCCGCCATGCGGCATTTGATGTCAATGAATTTCTCGGCACCCAGATCCGCTCCGAATCCCGCTTCAGTCACCACGTAATCCGCCAGCTTCAAACCTGCCTTGGTGGCAATGACGGAGTTGCAGCCGTGCGCGATGTTGGCAAACGGGCCGCCGTGAATGATGGCGGGATTGTTTTCCAGGGTTTGCACCAGGTTGGGCTTGATGGCGTCCTTAAGCAACGTGGCCATGGCGCCCTGGGCTTTAAGATCCCGGGCATAGATCGGCTTGCGATCGCCCTGGGTATACCCAATGACGATACGGGCCAGGCGCTCCTTCAGGTCCATCAGCGAACTTGCAAGGCACAGGATGGCCATGACCTCGGAGGCAACCACGATGTCGTAGCCATCTTCGCGAACAAATCCATTGGCCGTGCCGCCCAGTCCCACCACAATCTTGCGCAGCGCGCGATCGTTCATGTCCACCACGCGCTTCCATTGGATGAGGCGCGGGTCGATGCGCAGCTCGTTACCGTGGTTGATGTGGTTGTCGATCAGTGCGGAGAGCAGGTTGTTGGCAGCGGCAATCGCATGGAAGTCACCCGTGAAATGCAGGTTGATGTCTTCCATCGGCACCACCTGGGCATAACCGCCCCCTGCCGCACCACCCTTGACACCAAACACCGGGCCCAGGGAAGGTTCGCGCAGGCAGATCACGGTTTTTTTGCCAATACGATTGAGCGCGTCGCCCAATCCGACGGTGGTGGTGGTCTTGCCTTCGCCGGCCGGAGTGGGACTGATGGCCGTGACCAAAATCAGTTTGCCGTCCGGACGGTCCTTGATGCTGTTGAGATATTCCAGAGAAATTTTTGCTTTGAAATGCCCGTAAGGCTCGAGATGCTCATCGCTGATGCCCAACTTCTCCTTGGCCACCTTGGCGATGCGTTCCATTTTTGCAGCCAGAGCAATTTCGATATCCGATGCCATGACAACCTTCTCCTAATTAATCTTGACTTGTATCAATCTTTGACCACACAGGGGTGGTTCAAAACCCGGAAATTACCTTACCAGAATGGCCCGGAAATCGTTCACATTTGTGAGGGTCGGCCCGGTATGGATCAAGTTTTTGAGTTTGGAAAAGAAAGTGTAACCATCGTTGTCGGCCAGATAATCCTTGGCACGAAGCCCCAGCGCCTCGGCCCGGGCCAGAGTATCCGGCGTCAAAATGGCGCCAGCGTTATCTTCGGTGCCATCGACGCCATCCGTGTCGCAGGCCACGGCATGAATGCGCGGTTGTCCTTCAAGCGCCACCGCCAGGGCCAGCAAAAACTCGGCATTGCGCCCGCCGCGTCCCGATCCGCGCACGGTGACGGTGGTTTCGCCCCCCGACAGCAGGACACAGGGTGCTGCCACCGGTTGATTGTGACGGACCACCTGCTTGGCGATGCCCGCATGGACCAGCGCCACATCGCGCGACTCGCCTTCCAGGCTGTCCCCCAGAATCACCGGGGTGACGCCCGAAGCCAGTGCCAGCGCTGCCGCAGCTTCGAGGGATGCTTGCGGGGTGGCAATCATCCGCGTGGTGGCACGGGCCAGACGCGGGTCCCCGGGTTTTGGGGTTTCATCGTGGGCGCGCCGGATATGTTCATAAGCGGCGGCCGGTTCGCGCAATCCGTATTTATCCAGAATGGCCAGGGCTTCCGCACAGGTGGTGGGATCGGCCACGGTGGGGCCGGACGCGATCACCGAAGGGTCGTCGCCCGGCACGTCGGAGATCAGCAGGGTCACCACCTGGGCGGGCGCACACGCTGCAGCCAGACGGCCGCCCTTGATGGCCGACAGGTGTTTGCGCACGCAATTCATTTCGGTGATGGTGGCACCACTTTTGAGCAGCGCCTTGTTCATGGCCTGTTTGTCGGTTAGGGTCAACCCCTCGGCCGGCGCCGCAAGCAACGCCGAACCGCCGCCGGAAATCAGGCAAATGACCAGGTCCTCGGCACGCAACCCCTGCACCATGTTGAGGATACGGGCAGCGGCCAGCTGTCCGGCCTCGTCGGGCACCGGATGCGCCGCCTCCACCACCTCGATGCGCGTGGTGGGCATCCTGTGGCCGTAACGGGTCACCACCAGGCCTTCCAGCGGCCCCGGCCAATGGTCCTCCAGCGCCTTCGCCATGGAGCCCCCGGCTTTGCCGGCACCGATGACCAGCGTTCTGCCCTGGGGTGGCTCGGGCAAATAGGCGGGCAAACAGCGAAAAGGGTCGGCCGCGGCAACGGCAGCATCGAACAGGGCGCGCAGAAGCGCCTGGGCGGCATCAGAGGTCATGGTGAAAGTCTGTGAGATAATCGAAAGTCGAATTGTAGTTATACCGGCGGCACCTTGTGAACAGTATCGCTTATAGATATGAGAAGACTTTACTAATTTTAATATTGTCCAGATTGTGGCCTAATTGAGGATTGGCCTGAATGATCAGGATAGTCAATGCGCTGCGGCGCAACATCCAGGAGGATTACCGTGTTCGATTCCAGAAAGCTCATCGCCGATACCGACCCCGAATTGTGGGTTGCCATTCAGAAGGAATACCGGCGCCAGGAAGACCATATTGAGCTGATCGCCTCAGAGAACTATACCAGCCCTTCCGTGCTTCAGGCGCAAGGCTCGGTACTGACCAATAAATATGCCGAAGGCTATCCGGGCAAGCGCTATTACGGCGGCTGCGAATTCGTCGACATCGCCGAACAGTTGGCGATTGATCGCGTCAAAAAGCTGTTTGGTGCCGAATATGCCAACGTCCAACCCCATTCGGGATCACAGGCCAACGCAGCGGTCTACATGGCCATGCTGCAACCGGGCGACACCGTGTTGGGCATGTCGCTTGCCCATGGCGGCCACCTCACCCATGGGGCCAGCGTCAATTTCAGCGGCAAGCTGTACAAGTCGGTGGCCTATGGCCTGAACCCCGACACCGAACAGATTGATTACGCCGAAGTCGAGCGTCTGGCGCAGGAACACAAGCCCAGGATGATCGTGGCCGGCGCTTCAGCCTACTCCATGATCATTGACTGGAAACGCTTTCGCGAAATCGCCGACAGCGTGGGCGCCTACCTGATGGTGGACATGGCCCACTATGCCGGTCTGGTTGCCGTGGGCGAATACCCCAGCCCCATTGGCATTGCCCATTTTGTCACGTCCACCACCCACAAAACCCTGCGCGGTCCGCGCGGTGGCATTATCCTGTCTTCGGCAGAATTCGAAAAACCCATCAATTCCATGATTTTCCCCGGCATTCAAGGCGGCCCGTTGATGCACGTGATCGCAGCCAAGGCCACTGCTTTCAACGAAGCCCTGAAGCCTGAGTTCAAGAACTATCAGCAGAAGGTCAAGGCCAACGCCAAAGCCATGGCCGCCACGTTTATCGAACGCGGTTTGCGCATCGTTTCCGGCGGCACGGAAAGCCACATGTTCCTGATGGACCTGCGCGCCAAAAAGATCACCGGCAAGGACACCGAAGCGGCATTGGGCCGTGCCCATATCACCGTCAACAAGAATGCCATTCCAAACGATCCGGAAAAGCCTTTCGTCACCTCGGGCATCCGGATTGGCACCCCCGCCATGACCACCCGGGGATTTGGGCTCGCCGAAACCCAAAAGGTGGCGCACCTGATTTCCGATATATTGGAAGCGCCCGGTGATGAAACCATCACGCAACGTGTCGTGGGTGAAGTCAGCGCCCTGTGCGGTAGATTTCCAGTGTACGGTTAGGCAATCAGCCACCCATAACAATCACCACATCATCAAAGTCTGAGGAGAGATCACATCATGGCTGGACAGAACTTTCTGTTTGTACCCGGACCCACCAACGTCCCCGCCCGCGTTCAGCGGGCCATGATGGTCCCGATGGAAGACCATCGTTCCCCCAAATTTCCCAAGCTGACCCTGGAAGTCATTCAGGGTCTGAAAAAGGTTTTCAAAACCGACAAGGGGACGCCGATTCTGTTCCCGTCTTCGGGGACGGGGTGTTGGGAAGCAGCCCTGACCAACTGTCTCAACCCAGGTGACAAGGTTCTGGCCTCGCGCTTTGGACAGTTCAGCCATCTGTGGGTGGACATGTGCCAACGGCTGGGCTTTGACGTGGAATTGATCGACGTGGAATGGGGCGAAGGCGCCCCTCCCGATCGTTACCTCGCTGCCCTGGAAGCCGATAAGCAGCACAAGATCAAAGCCGTGCTGGTGTGCCAGAATGAAACCGCCACCGGTGTCACCAGTGACGTGCCGGCCATTCGCAAAGTGATGGACAGCGCCAGGCATCCTGCGCTGTTGTTTGTGGATGCGGTCAGCTCACTGGCCAGCATTGATTTCCGCATGGACGAATGGGAAGTGGACGTATGCATCTCCGGATCACAGAAGGGGCTGATGTTGCCCGCCGGGTTGGGCGTCACCTGCGTCAGTGAAAAAGCCCTGGCCGCGCGTCAGTCGGCCACCCAGCCGCGTTGCTACTTTGACTATCTCGACATGGTCAAGAACAACGCCACCGGCTACTTTCCCTACACGCCTTCCATCCCCATGCTTTACGGCCTGAAGGAAGCCCTCGCCGCCATCGAGGAAGAAGGGCTCGAAAATATCCTGACCCGGCACACCTACCTCGCCAACGGCGTGCGCGCTGCGGTCATGCAAGGCTGGGGGCTCAAGCTTTGCGCCAAGGCGCCGCAGTGGTACTCGGATACGGTCTCGGCCATTCTGGTCCCCGAAGGCTTCAATGCCGCCCAGGTCATCGAGCGCGCTTACAAGCGCTACAACCTGTCGCTCGGCGCAGGGCTGTCCAAAGTGGCCGGCAAGGTGTTCCGCATTGGCCATCTGGGCGACCTCAACGAACTGATGCTGATGGGCGCCATCGCCGGCGCCGAAATGGCCATGCTGGATATCGGCATTCCCGTGCAAGCCGGCAGCGGCGTTGCTGCAGCATCGGAGTACTGGCGCAAGAACCAGGCATTGGCTCGGGCGGCAGCATGACAAAAGTTGTTTTTCTTGACCGCGCCTCGCTTAAGGCGCGGGTGCGCAAACCGGCTTTCGCCGATGAGTACATCGAGTTCGACAAAACCGTGCCGGAGCAGGTCGTGGAGCGCCTGCAAGGGGCCGCTGTGGCCATCAGCAACAAGGTGCCCCTGCGCGAAGAGACGCTCAAGCAGTTGCCCCGTTTAAAAATGATTGCCGTGGCTGCAACCGGCTATGACGTCATTGACGTTCCCTACTGCAAATCCCACGGCATTGCCGTGGCCAACATCCGCAACTACGCCACCCATACGGTGCCGGAACACGCCTTTGCGCTGATCCTGGCCCTGCGCCGCAACCTTCTGGCCTACCGTCAGGATGTGGAAGCGGGCGTGTGGCAAAAATCCGATCAGTTCTGCTTCTTCAGCCACGACATCGGCGATCTTCATGGCGCAACCCTGGGCATCATCGGTGAGGGCGCACTGGGTCGCGGCACCGCCCATATCGCCGAAAATGGTTTTGGCATGCGGGTGCTGTATGCCGATCACGCACCCCCCAAAATGGAAGGCGTCACCTTTACCCCGATGGCCCAGGTGCTGGAAGAATCCGACGTCATTTCGCTTCATTGTCCGCTGACCGCCGATACCAAGAACCTCATCGGCATCAATGAATTCCGCAAAATGAAGCGCACCGCCATCCTGATCAACACCTCGCGCGGCGGCCTGGTGGATGAGCAGGCCCTGATTCGGGCGCTGGATGAAGGCTTGATTGCCGGCGCCGGATTTGACGTCATCACGATCGAGCCTCCCAAAAACGGCCATCCCCTGCTGGATGTCCGCCGCACCAACTTCATCCTCACACCGCACGTGGCCTGGGCCTCCGACGGGGCCATGCAATTTCTGGCCGACCAGCTCATCGACAATATCGAAGCCTGGCAAAAAGGAACGCCGCAGCATCTCGTTACCTGATTTGGCGGCTCCCCGGCGCGCCTCCTGCTATCATTCGGAAATACGATAACAGGAGGTGCTTCATGGACATTCACGAGTATCAGGCGAAGGAATTGCTGTCCGGTTTTGGGGTCCCTATCCCCCGCGGTAGCGTGGCCTACAGTCCTGATCAAGCGGTTTACGTCGCTACCGAACTGGGGGGCTGGCATTGGGCCGTCAAGGCCCAGGTCCATGCGGGCGGCCGGGGCAAGGCCGGTGGCGTCAAGCTGTGCCGCACCTATGGTGAAGTGGCCCAGGCGGCCAAAGACATGCTGGGCAAAAACCTGG
>JAGWPH010000141.1 GCA_028870615.1 Betaproteobacteria bacterium | reverse complement strand
GTGTCCTCGGTTTTTTGAAAACATTCAAATCGCGTATGTCGCCCATAAAAGACATCCCAGTACAAAGGAACGTTGTGTGATTCCACCCCGAGAGATTTTCAAGGCCTATGACATTCGCGGTATCGTTGACAGCACCCTCACAGTTGCAGGAGTAGAGTCTATCGGACAGGCAATAGGTTCTGAAGCCCGTGATCGCGGGCTATCGCGTATCGCCATCGGCCGTGATGGCCGCCTGTCTGGTCCAGTGTTGAGTGCCGCACTATCTCAAGGGATACGGCGCAGCGGCGTGGATGTGGCGGACGTAGGCATGGTAACGACCCCTATGCTCTACTATGCGGCCCATCAGTTGGCCCAGTCTTCTGGAGTCATGGTCACAGGCTCCCATAATCCCCCTGACTACAATGGCCTGAAAATGGTCCTGGGTGGGGACACTTTATCTGGCGAAACCATTCTCTCCCTGCATGAGCGCCTGGTGACGGGAAACCTGTCCAGTGGCCAAGGGCAATCCAGCCATGCCGATATTGCCCAGAATTACATCGAACGGGTTGTTTCTGGAGTTTCCCTGGCACGTCCAATGAAAGTGATTCTGGACTGCGGCAACGGGATTCCAGGGCGCTATGCACCTGAACTATTCCGCCGCCTGGGATGTGCCGTCGTCGAGTTGTACTGCGAGGTGGATGGACAATTCCCAAACCACCATCCGGATCCATCACAGCCCGAAAACCTCAAGGACCTGCAGGATGCCCTGGCGACCGGCCAAGGTGAGATCGGTCTTGCCTTTGATGGGGATGGCGACCGCCTGGGTGTAGTGACACGAAACGGCCATATCATTTTTCCCGATCGTCAGTTGATGCTGTTTGCAGCGGATGTGCTGGCACGCAACCCAGGGGCGGAAATCATTTTTGATGTGAAATGCACCAGAAACCTGTTCAGCTGGATCCGCAATCATGGGGGCAAACCCACACTCTGGAAAACCGGGCATTCGTTGATCAAAGCCAAAATGAAAGAAACGGGTGCCCTTCTGGCAGGTGAAATGAGCGGGCATACTTTCTTCAAGGAACGCTGGTACGGGTTTGACGATGGTCTCTACGCCGGGGCACGGCTCCTCGAAATCTTGAGCCGGGTCACTGATGTGGAAAGCACCCTCAATGCCCTCCCCGATGCCATTGCCACCCCGGAGCTGCAGATCCGGTGCCGTGAAGGAGAAAATTTCGCCGTGATCGCCGAACTGCAGCGCTCCGGCCAATTTGATGGCGCCCAGGACATCCTCACTCTCGATGGTGTGCGCGTGGAATATGCCGATGGATTCGGGCTGGCGCGTTCCAGCAACACAACTCCGGTGATCGTCCTACGTTTTGAAGCTGACAATGCCGAAGCCCTTCAACGCATCCAACGCGATTTCAAAAAACAGATCCTTGCAATCAAGCCGGATGCGGCTTTGCCTTATTGACCCGCTTTCTCAGCAGGCAAATCGCCTGAGCGGCAATCCCTTCGCCGCGACCGATGAACCCCAGCTTTTCGGTTGTTGTCGCCTTAATATTGATGGCATCGACCGGCAGTTCCAGGTCAGCCGCCAGGTTGGCTACCATCCCCGGGATATGCGGGGCCATGCGGGGGGACTGTGCAATGATGGTGGCATCGACATTGACGGGCAAAAATCCTGCAGCGTGAATCAACGCAACCACCTTGCGCAGCAATACGCGGCTGTCCGCATCCTTGTAGGCCACCTCACTGTCTGGAAAATGCTGGCCAATATCTCCCAACGCTGCGGCCCCCAATAATGCATCACACATGGCATGCAAGAGGACATCCGCATCAGAGTGCCCCTCCAACCCCAGTACGTAAGGAATTTCCACGCCGCCTATAATGAGCCGACGCCGTGGAACCAACGCATGGGCATCAAACCCCTGACCAATTCTCATGGCTTCTCCTGACACTTTGTCCTTCCCGTAAGAATCCATTCTGCCAACGTCAAGTCAATAGGATAAGTCACCTTGATGTTGGTGGATTCTCCCATGACCAGCAAGGGGGCGTAACCCATGGCTTCCATGGCAGAAGACTCATCAGTGGAAGACCTGGAGCATTGCAAAGCCCGGCACAACATTGCATAGCGGAACATTTGCGGTGTTTGGGCAGTCCAGAGCCCCTCCCGATCGACAGTCTGTTGAACGCGCCGGGTGTCTTCCTGTCGTTTCAGGGTATCCGTGACCGGAGTTGCAAGCAGCCCCCCGACAGCATCGTTCAATAAGGTATCCAGAAAGCGCGACAACCCCTCTCCCGTCAAGCAGGGTCGCACTGCATCATGTACCAGAACCCAGTCTGAGGCAGCGAGTTCGGTCTGGAGCGCGTTAAGCGCGTTCAACACAGTTTCAGCCCTTGTAGAACCGGCACAAATTAAGGGGCGGACACGCCCGTGCCACTGTGTCCAGTCCAACAGTGCTTCATGCGCTGGCAACAACACCACGTATACTGTTTCCACACGGGAATCCTGCAGCAGGGACCGAATGGAATGAACCAACAATAACTGCCCACAGAGCAGGGTAAACTGCTTGGGGCTGCGGGTTCCAAAACGGGCACCTGACCCACCTGCCGGTAAAATGGCAATACAACGATTCATCATTCAATGACCTTGGTCAACCACTGAACTGATGGTAACACAGCGATCTCAACACACTCTTGGGCACCTGGTTCTGCGCTTCCTGTTGAACGGACCGGAACGGGTATTTATCATGGTGTTGGCCCTGTTGGTCGGTGGCGTGTTGTGGTCCTATCAACGCGCCACCGACCGTGATGGCGCCGTCATTCTTTCTCAGTCACCCATCCTCCAGCCCATCAACACTTTGGAGAACTTGAGTGAAATTGTGGTCGCTACGCGAATTGGTCCGACCACACTGCTCACCCAACCTGACGGGCGGACGGTGGGCCTTGAACATGATCTGGCACTCAAATTTGGGGAATATTTAGGAAAACCGGTACGGTTCCTGGTGCTCGACAATCCGAACCAGGTGCTGGAAGCAATCAGCAGTCGACGTGCCCATATGGCCGCAGCGGCAGTGCATGTTTCGCCCCAACTCAGGAAACAGTTTGATTTCACCCTCCCCTATCAGCAAAGCCGACCCCAGGTGGTATTCAATGCTTCATTGACTCCCGCACCGGCAACTCCCGCCGACCTGATTGGGAAACGACTGGGAGTGGTTCCTGATCCTGTTCATTTGGAAATCCTAAAAAATATCAAAACCCAGTATCCCACTTTGGTCTGGCAGGAATTCCCCCATGGCGACGTGGATCTTGATCTGCTGCAAAAGGTGTTTGAAGGCAGCGTTCAATACGCTATCAGTGATTCCAATACAATTGCCATCGCTCAAAATTATTACCCTGACCTGACGGTTGCTTTCGACCTAGGCCCGGATGAGCCCATTGCCTGGGCATTTCCGCATGAAGAAAACGCCCCCCTATACCAGGCAGCCAAAGATTATCTGGGCACGCTGGATCATTCGGGAGGCCTGTCACGCATGGTCGAACGTTATTATGGACATATCAATGCACTCGATCACGAGGACTCCAGCGCATTCCTGCAAAAAATGGTATCGCGCCTCCCGCGTTTTTCAGAAGATTTCAAACGGGCCCAAGATATCAGCGCGGTGGATTGGCGATTACTGGCGGCCATCGCATATCAGGAGTCACGCTGGGACAACGAGGCCATTTCCCCCACGGGTGTTAGGGGCATCATGATGTTGACTGCGGACACGGCAGACCGTCTGCACGTCAGCAACCGGATGGATTCCAATCAGTCCATCCCCGCTGCTGCGCGTTACTTGCAGCAGCTCAAGGAAATGATCCCTCCGCGTATCACGGAGCCTGATCGGACCTGGCTGGCGTTGGCTGCTTACAACGTGGGTTTCGGTCATCTGGAAGATGCCAGGGTCCTGGCACAACGCAACAAACTTAACCCAGACTCCTGGAATGACATCAAGAAAATGCTGCCGCTTCTCAGCC
>JAGWPH010000140.1 GCA_028870615.1 Betaproteobacteria bacterium | reverse complement strand
GGCAAAGTGACCGTAAAAGTCTACAATTCCCGAACAACTCTTCGACCTGTGATGGCGAAAATTGGCCGCAATAACCCTTGCCCCTGTGGCAGTGGTCAAAAGTACAGGCGGTGCCATGGGTCTGATCGCCACACCACCCTTATTCATGCCGTAATTCATTTCATTCGTTCATTATTTCAGTCTGTTCGCGTTACGCGAACAAGTCTAAATGTTGAACAAATGACTTGACGATTTGTTCATAAACATCTAATGTTCACGTAACGTGAACTTTTTATATATATGAACAAAATGAACCAAATAAAAGAAAATATATTATTAATCAATGAAAAAGAGACACTAGAGCGTGCCATAGCTGCTCTGAAAGCGGTCGCGGGTATTGATGCGAGGATTACCGCCAGAGAGGCACGCCTGACTGGGAATATCATCGTCGATGCGATCATTGAGATAGTGGTTGGGGCTAACAACCACCATTACACGGTGGAAATCAAGCGGGTAGACCGCTTTGGCACAATTGGGCTTGCCAAGAACCAGATGGCCAAGTATCCGCAGCCTGGGTTACTGGTTGCCCCTCGTATCACGGCTGAAATGGCCGAAAAATGCCGGGAACTGGATCTCCAGTTCATCGATACCCTGGGAAACGCGTACCTCAAGGGCCCTGGTTTGTTCGTGCTGATCACGGGACAACGCCCCAGGGACAGGAAAGAATTCGTGCTCACCACCAATGAGACACAACAGGCCGGGACACCAACGGCATTAAGGATGGTTTTTGCCCTCTTGTGCAAGCCCGAGCTGCTCAATGCGCCCTATCGGGAAATCAAACAAGCGGCCCAGGTGGCGCTGGGTGCCGTGGGCTGGGTGTTTTTCGACCTGAACACCCGAGGGTTAACCTTGGGGGGACACAAAAAAGGCGATCGCCGGATATTGGAGCGGAAACGCCTGATTGAAGAATGGGCGACCAACTATCCCATCAAGCTTCGTCCCAAATTGAATCCCAGGCGCTTTCGTGCGGAGGACGCGGAATGGTGGCGAAAGGTCGATATCACCCAATACGGCGCCCAATGGGGAGGGGAAGTGGCAGCAGAAAAGCTGACTGATTATCTGCGACCGGCAATCTGTACCATCTATATGAATGCAGGAGCCATCAAAAACAATCTCGTAAAGTTGGTCAGGGATAACAAGTTGCGGGCTGACGATGATGGCGACATCGAGATTCTGGAAACCTTTTGGGATTTTGCACCTGACGAAAACAGGCCTGGTATCGTGCCGCCCTTGCTGGTTTACGCGGATCTTCTTGCCACCACGAATCCGCGCAATCTGGAAACCGCACAAATGATCTTTGAGAAGAATATCCGTGATACTGAAGCTCAGAACTGACCGCGCACTCGATCCGGTTACAGTTTCGGTCATACGGGCCATAAATAATCTAACGGAGGGGCTGGGTCTCAATACACTGTTGGTTGGCGCCACTGCAAGGGTCATTTTGCTAGAACATGTGCATGATCAAGTTACAGGTCGCAGGACGCACGATATCGACTTTGCCGTTGCCGTTGAGAATTGGGAACAATTTCGGGCTATCAAGGACCGTCTGATTTCATCGGGAGAATTCACGCAAGATGAAAAAATAGTCCATCGACTGAGCTACGGACCTACCGTGACCGTCGACCTGATCCCCTTTGGTGAAATCGAGGATGAGGAGTCCATGCTCAGGTGGCCACCGCCCGAAGTGGCCATATTGAACATGGCAGGATTTCGTGACGCGTACGAGTCGGCAGTGAAAATTGAGATCGAGCCCGATCTGATTGTTTCCGTGGCGTCAATCCCGGGCATGTCTGTTCTCAAGCTATTCGCCTGGAACGATAGAAGACATGAAGAGAAGGGCAAAAAGGATGCGCAGGATTTTTTATACCTGTTGCGGGAATATCACAATATCGGCAGCAGGATTTATGGCGATGAAGCAGAAGCAGCGTTGATGGAAAATGGCTATAACGCCGAGCTTACCGGTGCATGGCTGCTCGGATATGACGCTTTTTCCCAATCGATGCCGAACACTAAAAATTCGCTGGCATCAATATTTCTGGACAGAAAATTGATGGATGCGCTTACGCTCCACATGGCAGCCGATTTGAGAATGTATGAGGATGCCCAGAAGCGTGCCAAAGACTTGTTGGATCAGTATGTCAAAGGCTTCAGTCAATAGGCTGTCTCATGGTGAGGAACCGTTTTAGCGTATTTCTATCATCAATCCCGGATTGAAACTGGCGTTCTCGATACTGCTCAAGGATGAGGCGTAACCGCGAGGGTTACAGACAATCCGAGTCCCTTCCACCTCATAATCGAAATTGGCATGGGTATGGCCATGAACCCAAAGCTCGCTAGATCCCATCAGTTGTTCCAACCTGCTTGCATAACAGGCAGACAGCAGATCTT
>JAGWPH010000139.1 GCA_028870615.1 Betaproteobacteria bacterium | reverse complement strand
TACCGCAACCTCGAGGAGAATCGCCATGCCACCCGTAATGCTCGCCATTGCCCCCCACACCCAGGACACCGGCCTGGAAGTCATTCGTCGCAACGGTGCCATCGTTCCCTTTCACGCCGAAAAAATTGCCACTGCTCTGACCAAAGCCTTCCTGGCAGTGGAAGGTCAACAAGGTGTCGCCTCGGCAAAAACCCGCGACAGGGTGACCCGTCTCACCAAAACTGTGGTGAACGCCTTGACACGTCGTCTGCCTGCAGGTGGCACCGTGCATATTGAGGACATTCAGGACCAGGTAGAGCTGGCTTTGATGCGTTCGGAAGAACATGATGTGGCTCGTGCTTACGTGCTTTATCGCGAGAAACGCGCCGAGGCTCGTGCCGCCGAGCCCCAACCTGGCGCGCCAACGCATGCGCCCCTGCTTCATGTCCAGGATGGTGACCAGCGCCGCCTTCTGGATCAACATGCCTTGCTGGGCACATGCCGGGAAGCTTGTGAAGGGCTGATCGATGTCGACCCGGAAGCTATTCTGAAACTCACCTTGCAAAATCTATACGATGGCGTCCCCCTGGAAACCGTCCGCCACGCCCTGGTCCTTGCCGCGCGAGCCCTGATTGAACAAGAACCTGATTACAGCAAAGTGGCTGCCCGCTTACTGCTGCGCATCGTCCGCGTGGAGGTGTTGGGTCAGGATATCAATCAACAGGCTGCGACTGCGGCCTACCCTGAGGCGCTGACACGGCTCATTCGCCAGGGCATTGATGCAGAATTGCTGGATCCTCGCCTGCAGGAATACGATCTGGAACTCCTGGGACAAGAGCTGGTAGCCGGGCGGGACATGCAGTTTGATTATCTGGGTTTGCAAACCCTATATGACCGCTACTTTCTCCACCGCGATGAACGCCGCATCGAGCTGCCGCAAACATTTTTCATGCGGGTGGCCATGGGCCTTGCGCTAAACGAGATCCATCGCGAAAAACGCGCCATCGAGTTCTACCATCTGCTGTCCAGTTTCGACTTCATGAGTTCCACGCCAACCCTGTTCAACAGTGGCACCCTGCATCCGCAACTGTCCTCTTGCTACCTGACTACGGTGTCGGACGATTTGGAAGGCATCTACCAGGGCATAAAAGAAAACGCCCTGCTGCAAAAATATGCGGGGGGCCTGGGTAACGACTGGACGCCAGTACGCTCTCTGGGCAGCCGCATCAAAGGCACCAACGGCAAGAGCCAGGGAGTGATTCCCTTTCTCAAGGTCGTCAACGATACCGCCCTCGCCGTGAATCAAGGGGGCAAACGCAAAGGGGCTGTCTGCGCCTACCTGGAAACCTGGCATCTGGATATCGAGGATTTTCTTGATCTGCGTAAAAACACGGGGGATGACCGGCGCCGTACCCACGATATGAACACGGCCCATTGGGTTCCAGACCTCTTCATGCAACGGGTGATGCAGAACGCCGAGTGGACCCTGTTCTCCCCGGTGGATACGCCCGACCTGCACGACTGTTTCGGTCAGAAGTTCGAAGCTGCTTATCTGGCCCACGAAGCGCGGGCCGCTTCTGGTGAGATCCATCTGTTCAAACGGATCCCTGCCGTACAGCTGTGGCGCAAGATGCTCACGATGCTGTTTGAGACCGGACACCCCTGGATCACCTTCAAGGATGCCTGCAACCTGCGATCTCCCCAACAGCATGCGGGAATTATCCACAGCTCCAACCTTTGTACGGAAATCACCCTGAACACTTCCGAAACCGAAACGGCGGTGTGCAACCTGGGCTCAGTCAATCTTCCAGCGCACCTCATACAACAGGATGGGCAGTGGGTACTTGACCAGGAGAAACTGAAACGTACGGTACGTAGCGCCATGCGCCTGCTGGACAACGTGGTTGATCTCAATTTTTACCCCACCCTCAAAGCGCGTAACGCCAACGTCCGCCATCGCCCGGTGGGCCTCGGCATCATGGGGTTTTCCAACTGCCTGCACCGTATGGGTTTGGCCTACGGATCGGAGGAAACCCTGGATTTTGCTGATCGCTCGATGGAATCCGTGTGCTATCACGCTTACTGGACCTCCACCGAACTCGCGGAAGAACGCGGCCGTTATTCCAGCTTTACCGGGAGCCTGTGGGACCAGGGCATTCTGCCGCTGGACTCACTCGATGTGCTGGAAACCGCCCGCGGTGGCTTTGTTGAAGTGGATCGAAGCGCCACCCTAAATTGGCAACTCCTCAAGAGCCGTATCGCCTGTCATGGCATGCGCAATTCCAATTGCGTGGCCATTGCCCCCACCGCCACCATCTCCAATATTGTCGGGGTTTCCGCCTCGATTGAGCCTGAATACCAGAACCTGTACGTCAAATCCAATCTTTCGGGGGAATTCACGGTCATCAACCAGGCCCTGGTTCGGGACCTGAAAGCACTTGATCTTTGGGACACCGTCATGATCTCGGATCTCAAATATTTTGATGGCGTTCTGGGCCCCATCGATCGCATCCCGGCACCGCTCAAGGCCCGCTATGCCACCGCCTTCGAAATCGACCCGGTCTGGCTGGTCGAAGCTGCGGCAAGACGACAGAAATGGATTGATCAGGCGCAGTCGCTGAATCTCTACGTAGCCGGGGCTTCAGGCAAGCAACTGGACGAATTGTATCGCCTGGCGTGGAAGCGCGGCCTCAAAACCACATACTACCTGCGCACCTTGGGGGCGACGGCCATGGAAAAAACTTCGACACCCGGAACCGCTGAATCTACGGCCTTTCAGGAAAACGCAGCGCCCAAAGTCTGTTCTATTTCCGACCCGGAATGCGAGTCCTGCCAATGAACGCCATTCCAAAATCTCTGGCGCCCATTAACGCCGCAGACAAGCGCATCGTCAATGCCAAAACCGACATCAATCAGCTCGCCCCGTTCAAATATCCCTGGGCTTGGGAATTTTTCCTGAATGCCAATCGAAATCACTGGACGCCACTGGAAATCTCCATGGCCCAGGATGTGCACGATTATCATCACAAACTGACGGCCGCAGAACGCCACGTGTTCGAGAACGTATTGGCTTATCTCACCACTTCGGACATTCTGGCCATGCGCAACATTGGCCTCGCAGTGATGGAAAAAATGACTGCCCCCGAACTGCAAATCTACCAGGCCAGACAGGTCTATGAAGAGGCATTGCATACTTGGGCCTATCAGCATTGCATCGAGACGCTGGGGCTCGATCAACAGGAAATTTATAACCGCTACCGGGTGATCCCCCAAATTTACGGCAAGATCGCCCTGGCCAATCGGCGTCTTGAGCGGGTCATGCGTGCAGACTTTGACCTGGCCGATCGCGACAACCTGCATGAGTTTGCGCTCTCGTACCTGTTCTTTGCGGGGATTTTTGAGGGGTGCTGGTTCTACAACGGGTTTTCTCCCATCTTTGCCTTGCAGCGCAGGGGGCTGATGAAGGGAACAGCCGAGCAGCTGCAATACATCATGCGTGACGAAGTACTGCACTGCGCGTTCGGCATCCGGGTTGTACGTACGCTGTTGCAGGAAGAACAACTGCAACTGGATCCTGCAGCCGTATCACGATTATGGGAAGAAGCCGAAGCCGCTGAGAGCGCCTATGCGCACTATGTGCTGCGTGAACCCATCCTGGGGTACAACGCCGGGGTCCACATCGCCCAGTTCCGTTTCATTGCCAACCGGCGAGCCCGCCAACTGGGTCTGCCTGAGCCCTTTCCAGGCGCTGAAATTTCCTTGACCTGGCTGGACGAACAGGCCAATCTGAGGAAGGAAAAAAACTTCTTTGAAACCCGCGTGACGGAGTACCAGACCGGTGGAGCGCTCGCCTGGGACTGACAGCGCGTGCTACGTACCGTCCCGATCGGTTGCCGAGCGCGTCCGCAACCAGTCCGGAAGTTCGCGATCGCCGGCATGTTCCAGTATGTACT
>JAGWPH010000138.1 GCA_028870615.1 Betaproteobacteria bacterium | reverse complement strand
GACGAGGTGTATCGACCGGTCAGGGTCGAGGCTGAAATGATCGACCTCCACACAGGGCGTAGCGTCTGGGCTGACAGTGAAACCGGGTTTTCAGACAGACGTATGTCGCGTATCTTCAGAACGGTTACGAAAGAAGAGCGCAGAGCTCAATTGAGCGTCGCCTTGCGTGAAGCGCTAAACAAGGTCGTCAGAGATTTCGAGAAAGCGCGGGGCGGCAGCTGAGCTAGAAGGTTCCATATGTCCGCTTTGATCAAACATCTACGTCCGCACATGGCACAACTGAGACGCTTAACTCGTCCGGCAATATCATCGTTTCCATCGGCATCATGCAATGCGGTATGCCCACTGCATATCAATCACAAAGTCGGAAAGCTGAAAATGTGGGGTATCGAAGCTGCAACCGTGGTAACTCATGGTAACGATGTTGTAACGTCCAAAGCCATAGCCGATTTCAGATGATAATGTTGAAGACGCAGTCGTCAGATCACCCGAACCGGGACGCCAATAAGTGGATTTTCAGTTGGCAGAAAATCCTCCTTTAGACCTGTCTCATTGACGGGGGAGATTACAATTTCAAATACAGACGGGAATCTCCAATCAATGCAACAAGTGGGTCAATCGGTGGCGCACTTCAACACTGCAATAACCCCGGGCCAGATTAAAAACTTTCACAGGGGCTGGGTTTAAACTTGGGCCGCTTTATAGCCACCCTTTGGGGCTCAGTGTCGTGTGCCGCCTTTTCTGAAGCCTTTCGCTTTGGCCGGCACGGCCTCGACCGACAGGGTAAAGGTGCGCTGCTCGTTCGGGTTCATCGCGCCCACGCCAATGAGTTTATGGGCAATTTCCACGTTTCGATCATTACGGATCGATACGATGACGGTGTATTCCCAAGGTTCGCCATCAGCGGGATGCCGGATGCTGCCTTCGATGCGTAGTGGCGTGGCTGGGGGCGCCTGTGAAGAATCGGTGCTGGCATCAAAGCGCAGGTAATGCCGGCAGGCCGGACACACACCCGCGCTTACCAGGATGGTCTCCCGACAATGCGGACATTCTCGGGTCGCCCCGGGGTTGCCTGGGAGCACGCTGCTCATGAGCCGAAACCGTTCTCCGTACCGTGGCCGTGCTTGCCGGCTTTCGAGTCCCTGTCGTCGTCCCAGCCGAACTCGACATGACCGAGCATGCGGGCACCGGCTGCGACCGTTAGCGAACCGGCCTTCAGGTCGCCGATCACTACGCCGGTCTGCACCAAATCGACGACTGAGGCTTCTTCGACGTTACCTTCCAGCTCACCGGCGATTGTGACCTTGTTGGCGCGCACACCGCCGGTCAGTTTGGCGCCGGCCTCGATCGTGAGATCACCCTGGACGTTGGCATTGCCCTTGAACTTGCCGGCGATGCGTACGTTGCCGTCGCCTTCGATCTTGCCTTCGATGGTGATGTCTGCGGCGATCAGCGATTCTTTACGGGGCAGGCCGGTGTCGGCGCGTGCCATCGGAGCGGGAGCAGGACTAAGGACGAGCTCGGGCTTTGTCAGAGTGTCGAACCGGGGGTGCTCCTTCGCTTCGGGGTCGGGAGCAAGGGTTTGCCGGGTGGCAGTATTGTCATTCCAGATGGACATAGTATAGGCCTATCGAGAGGATGGGTTTTCAAGGCTAGCGCTAAAAGGGGACGGAGGCAACTAAATCTGTTGCTGACCTTTGAGTCGCCCCCAGTTTACTGGACGCTCCGAAGCCATTGGATTGGCCGTATACATGCGCTGAATCTGCGCTCTTCGTCCGGGGGCCATTATCCCCAAGTTGCCTTTGGCGCGAAAATGCCAGGACAGGTCAGTTAGTCGCCAACCGGCAGCAAACTCAAGGGTTGATCAATAGCCAACCGACGCCTGCTCGCGCAGGGGGCAGAGCGCCATCCTACTGCCGGTACCTACGTCATCCTGTGGATCCGTTCATTTTTTTTCCAGATCGCTCCGCTTCTCGAGATATTCATCACGCCCGATCTCGCTGCGCGCATAGCGTTCGTCCAGGAGCCTGAGGGATGGGTTTCCATTGTCGTTTCCGCCACTCCCGCAACCACGCCGATGTTTGCAAGCACACGCCCTGTGCATCAGGAAAGCGATGCCGCCCATGATCCCTACGATGGCCAGCAGCCACAGCAATCCACAAAATAGCCCAGCCATCATGCCATGACCATAATGGCCGACGCCCCAACCGTCCATCATGCCCGGGCCATAGTAGAAATGTCCGTCAGTTCCCGGTTGTATCGCCGGCGATGGGTCTGATGCGGCGGTGGAGGCCGTTTGCGCCAAGGTTAATACAGGGGCCGCCATTATCCACGCCGTTATGCCAACCCTACGGATCCCCATTTTTACCTGCGATAGCCCTAATCTGTTCATCAAGAAACCTCCGAGTTAAAGTTAAAAGTGATGTATGGCTGATCTGGAGCATGAAGAAATCTTGTTTTCATCCACCACGCCTCTTTCTCAAAGCTTCATGCCGGCCCTGGGCTTCTACCCCGCAAGTCGCAGTTGGCCGGGCAAGCAGTCGTTCGATGCCAATCGCCTCTCCGCTCTCCTCACACCAGCCATAGCGGCCGTTTTCAATTCGTGCAAGGGCTTCGTCAATCTTGTGCAAAAGCTTGCGTTCCCGGTCACGCACTCGTAGCTCAAGCGTGTGATCCTCTTCGAGAGAGGCGCGGTCGGAAGGGTCGGGGGTAGTCTCGAAGTCCTGAAGGTGTCGCGTGGTTTTGCTGGCAGCAGTAAGCAGAGCATCGCGTTCCTGGCAGAGACGCGCGCGGAAGAACGCCAGTTGCCGTGCAGACATGTAGTCACTGAGGGGGGCAACAAGTATTTCGGCAAGGGTGGGCAGCGCGTCTGGCGCATTCGTCATCTGATTCATGGTTTCTCTCCTCCTGGAGCAGAACCCGGGGTGGGAATGGGTGGCAGGCTCCCCTCATTGGGCGGGATCAAGCGCCAGTTCATCATGGTGCAGTGTTCAGCAGCGAGGCGTTAGCGTAATTTCGCCCGATCCACGTAAATGCCGGCCGGCACGAACTCCTGATGTTGTATCGCGAAGGTCCCCGATCAAGCCAACACGAATCACCGATCAGTCCACCTGGTCGCCGGACCACAGGGGCGCAGATACATTGATCCACTATACACGGCAAAATGCATGGGTAATAAATAATTCCCTGTTATAGGGAATTTTGTGGGGGAGAAGGGCTGGCACTGGACTGCGATCGCTGCGACCATCTGCATTGCCCCTCCCATTCCGCCCTTCCATACAGACGACGTAATGCCCTAAAGTTTTACACGGTTGAGCCGCAGCGCATTTGTAATCACCGACACCGAACTGAAACTCATTGCTGCCGCTGAAATGATGGGGGACAGCAGCAGTCCGAAAAACGGGTACAGCACGCCTGCTGCAATTGGAATGCCCAGCATGTTGTAAATAAAAGCAAAGAACAGGTTTTGCCGGATATTGCGCATGGTGGCGCGGGACAAACGCACCGCACGCACGATGCCACGCAGGTCGCCTTTGACCAGGGTGATACCCGCGCTTTCCATCGCCACGTCGGTGCCGGTACCCATGGCGATGCCAACCTGTGCCAGGGCCAGTGCGGGAGCATCATTGATGCCGTCGCCTGCCATTGCCACGATGTGCCCCTGCGCCTGTAGTTCTTTGACCACCGAGGCCTTCTGCTCTGGTAGTACCTCGGCTTCGACACGATCCATGCCGAGCTTGCGCGCGACCGCCTGTGCCGTGGTGCGGTTGTCACCGGTGAGCATGATCACCTTCACACCTTGCGCATGCAAGGCCTGTATTGCCTCCAGGGTGGAATCCTTGACCGGGTCAGTGACACCGAGCAGCCCGGCCGCCTTGCCATCGATTGCCAGCAGCATCACAGTTTGTCCGTCGCCACGCAGTGCGTCGGCGTGTGCTGTGAGCTCGCCCGCATCAAGATGCAATTCTTCAAACAGTTTGAGGTTGCCCAGTGCAACCTGATGATCCCCGACAATCCCCATCACGCCCTTGCCGGTGAACGAGCGGAAATTGCTGACTGGTACAAGCGTCAGGGATTTTTCCTGTGCGCCGTTCACGATGGCGGCAGCCAGTGGATGTTCACTGGCGCGCTCCAGGCTTGCGCCCAGCCGTAGCACTTCGCTTTCGGCATACCCGGGAGCCGCAAGCACCGACACCAGCTTGGGCTTGCCCTCGGTCAGCGTACCGGTTTTATCCACCACCAGGATGTCAACCTTTTCCATGATTTCCAGGGCCTCGGCATTTTTGATCAGCACGCCGGCCAGTGCGCCACGCCCGGTACCCACCATGATTGACATTGGCGTGGCCAGCCCCAGTGCGCAAGGGCAGGCGATGATCAATACCGCTACTGCGTTGACCACGGCGTGTGCCAGGCGTGGTTCTGGCCCCCAGAGGCCCCATACCGCCAAGGTAGCCAGCGCTGCCAGCACCACAGCAGGAACGAAGTAGCCGGAGGCGATGTCGGCCAGGCGCTGGATGGGTGCTCGCGATCGCTGCGCATCGCTAACCATGCGCACAATCTGCGCCAGTAATGTATCAGCACCGACGCGCTCGGCGCGCATCATCAGACTGCCAGTGCCATTTACGGTGGCGCCAATCAGTCGTGCGCCTGTGGTTTTTTCCACAGGAATGGATTCTCCGGTCACCATGGATTCGTCCAGCGCACTCGTGCCTTCCAGCACCATGCCGTCCACCGGCACCTTTTCACCGGGACGCACGCGCAGCACGTCGTTTTGTTTCACCTGTTCCAGCGGGATGTCCTGCTCGCTGCCGTCAGGACGTACAATGCGTGCTGTCTTTGGTGCCAGGTTCAGCAGCATCCTGATTGCAGCGCTGGTTTGGCTGCGCGCGCGCAATTCCATCACCTGCCCCAGCAACACCAATACCATAATCACCGCCGCCGCTTCAAAATAGACGGGCACTGTTCCTCTCATGCTGCGCATCGCCATCGGGAAAATTTCCGGCAGCAGCATGGCGACCATGCTGTAGCTCCAGGCCACCCCAACACCAAGCGCGATCAGGCTGAACATATTGAGGCTGCGGTTGATCACGGATGCCCAGCCGCGCTGAAAGATCGGCCAGCCGCCCCACAACACCACCGGAGTAGCCAAAGCAAATTCCAGCCATTGCAACGTACGCATTGAGAGGAATTCCGGCATGGCTTGCGGCAACAGGTCCGAGCCCATCGCCATCACGAACACCGGCAACGCCAGCGCTGCGCTGATCCAGAGGCGCTGTGTCATATCCTGCAATTCAGCATTGTCTTCCGTCGTGGCATTGAGCGGTTCCAGCGCCATGCCGCAGATGGGACAACTCCCCGGCCCATTGCGCACCACTTCGGGGTGCATCGGACAGGTATAAACATCCCCGCTGTGGTTCGCGGTTGCGGGCACTTCAGTCAGGGGCTTTTTGTTCAGGTAATTTGCCGGAGCCGCCTGGAACTTGGTCAGGCATTTTGCGTTACAGAAATAATAGGTTTGCCCCGCGTGTACATAATGGAAGCGGCTGTTTGCGGAAACCGTCATGCCACACACCGGGTCGACGTTGTCCGGGGGTTGTGCTGTTTGATGCTGGCTGCTCATGTCATCTCCCTACGTTTTACACGGCCCCCCTGACGAATATACGCTCAAACCGGCGGGATGGAGACCTGCCCGTTGTCATGGGCGTAGGTAAAAGTAGCCCGAACTTTGCTTCTGTAGGATTTCTACCGCGCCAACAGGGACATACTTGAGGTTGGCCAGCATGTCTTCGCGGGTGTAATGGTGTGCGGCCATGGCTGTTTCGCATACCATGATGGTTGCCCCGGCATCGAGGGTCTGCTTGACGAGTTCAGACCATTCAGATCCTCGTTTGAGCCCATCGATTCCTGGTCCAAAAGCCACGATTTCGATAACGGGCTTTTTATCTCCGAGTGCCTTCATCGTTCCGATCACACTGTTAAGGGTGACCCGCCAGCTGTCCGGGTTTCTGTCACTGACTTGAAAGACGGCCCGAATTGGCGCATTTTCGTACGCTTTGGACAGATTGCCGGACTCCTTGTGGGCGATACTTTGATCGCCGGGCCAGCCATCGAAAGCCTGGACGGTCAGGGGGCCGAGCGCCAGCAGCAACAGGGCCATTCTGGTGAGATGTTTCATGGTTATGGTTTCCTCAGTGATTTTGTGAAATCAGGTGAAATCAACATTTTAATGCATTGTGATCTTAAGAATCCATTCATATGAATACTGCCGGGTTTGATAGAATCAGCGATTAGGTCAACGCCAAGTATTCAAATGGACAGCAGGACAGTCAAACATTATCTTCCGTGGGTGGTGGCAATAGCCCTGTTCATGGAGCAGCTTGACTCGACCATCATCAATACGGCGGTACCATCCATGGCGGCGAGCTTTCATGTGGCCCCGTTGAGCCTTAAAGCTGTTGTCACCAGTTACATCTTGAGTTTGGCCGTATGTATTCCTGTCAGCGGGTGGATGGCCGATCGCTTCGGCACGCGACGCGTATTCGGCATCGCAGTGGCCATTTTCACATTTTCTTCCGTGCTCTGCGGGCTGTCCTTGAATGTGCCCATGCTGGTTGCTGCGCGCATTTTGCAGGGGATGGGCGCAGCTATGATGATGCCGGTCGGACGGCTGACAATAATTCGCACTTTTCAAAAGTCCGAATTGCTGAAGGCAATGAACTTTGTGATCATCCCCGCATTGATCGGGCCATTGCTTGGCCCGACGATCGGTGGCCTGATCGTGCACTGGTTGCCATGGCGGGCAATCTTCTTTATCAACGTTCCGGTAGGGCTGGCGGCGCAGTTTCTGATTCATCGTCACATGCCAGACTATCGCGGAGACGGTCCACGGCCGCTTGATGTCATCGGCCTGGTGCTGTTTGGAACTGGAACGGCACTACTCTCGTGGCTGTTGGAAGTATTTGGCGCACACCATATTGAACCGGGCTCAGCAGTAATCCTGTTCCTGGTGTCAATCATTTTGCTGGCCACTTACGGTTGGCATGCGCGTCAAACACGCTACCCGCTATTGCGCCTGACGCTCTTTCGCGTGCGCACCTTCCGGGTCTCGGTGGTTGGTGGGTTCATCACACGACTTGGTTTGGGCGGCCTCCCTCTTCTGCTGCCATTGCTCTTTCAACTTGGGCTTGGGTTCCCCGCCTGGAAATCAGGGCTTCTCATGATGCCCGCAGCAGCAGCGGCCATGGGAATGAAGCTGATATCGATCCGCGTCCTCCGGCGTTTTGGATACCGGAGGGTTTTGATCATCAATACGCTGCTGATAGGCATAACGATCTGCATGTTCGCCGGAGTCATTTCCACGACGCCGATTATGCTGATTGTTTTTCTCGGATTGGGCCAGGGATTTTTCAATTCGCTACAATTCTCGAGCATGAATTCCATGGCTTATGCAGACATCAGAACGGCGGATTCGGCCATGGCCAGTACCATCGCCAGTACACTCCAACAGATGTCAATGAGTTTTGGTGTGGCCTGCGGATCGCTGGTCACTGCCTGGTATCTTGGTGATCTGCAGCAATCCGATCAGGTTGCTGTCACAGGTGCACTGCACTACACCTTTCTGACATTGGGTGGTTTGACAATGATTTCATCACTGTCTTTCTGGACGTTACGGGCAAAAGATGGTGAGAGTGTGAGCAAGGGTATCGAGTAGGCTGCCAAAACGACAGGACAGTGCTAGAGTTTCACTTACCAAGGGCATTTGTTTTGCGTAAGAGGGGCCAGTGGATAACCGGGTTTGTTTTTGGCCTTGTTCCTGTTGGGTTGATCTGTGCCGGGCGGCAGGATTGTTGTCAGTGTGCCTGGTGGTTTCAGGACCGGCACTGGCTGGAGGCGGGATTCTGGGTATCGATGAGAAGTTAAGCTACGATAACAGCGGCATCTGGGCACGTAGTAATCAAAGTGCATTGCTTCACCTCCTGGTCGTTGGTGAGATTGGAGGTGCGGTGTGGGAGGGAGGTGATACCCGATTGGGAAAGACCTTCTGGCAATCCATTGATTCCTCCGCGTTGGCCGGTATTTCCGCCGAAGCGCTCAAGCATGTCTTTACACGTGCGAGACCTGCCCAAACCGATAATCCCAATCAATGGTTTCAGGGTGGTGCGCACTACAGTTTTCCCAGTGGCGAAGTGGCGACCGTCAGTTCCATTGTCACCCCCTTCATACTTGAGTACCGCCAGGACTCCCCGGCGGTGTACGCCCTTGAACTGCTGCCTCTCTACGATGGTATTGCCCGCATGAAGGTACAGGGGCACTGGCAGTCAGATGTGTTGGCCGGATTCGCTCTGGGTGGTGCTACGGGTTATCTCGCCCATAATCGGGACAGCCCTTTTGTGCTGAATGCGCTTCCCCACGGATTTATGGTTGGAATACGGAACGGGTTTTGACGGAAAAACAAAATAGAATTTAGAGGGCAACTCACGAAACTTGGAAGGACAGATAAGCATCAAGCCATGCCCAAATTAAGAACATTGACATCTGTGGCAGTATGGCTGTTTTTCTTTGGCGCGCTCTATTTCTATATCTCTGGAAAGTTCAACCCCAATACGGCAGAAAAACTTGGATCATCAAACCAGGTTGTTCTGGCCCGGGATCTCTCCGGGCACTACCATGCCGAAGCGTTCATAGATGGGACCAAGGTCATTGTTCTGGTGGATACCGGAGCAACGGACGTCGCCATTTCCCAGGCATTGGCAGACAAGATCGGCATAAAAAGCCACTCCGCCATCCAGACACAAACCGCAAATGGCAATAGTGTTGGTTTCATGACGAGGCTGAAAAGTATCAAAATCGGTGGCATCGAGGTCTCGGACGTTGCTGCAACTATTGTTCCGAAACTATCCGGGGCCGATGCGCTCCTTGGCATGTCGTTCCTCAACCGTATGGATATCAACTTGCACAATGGCGTCATGACGATCAAACAGGCTGAATAGCTGTGAGCCAAACAGGAGCAGATCAGCCAGACTGAGGCACGTCGGGCGTGGCATACTTCGGCAGGTGCCAAATACCATGCAGTGCTCCGATTGGCTATCCTTACCCGCGCCATTTGCCCCGGGTGCCGTGAGTACACCTGGTCAGGATGGCTCGTAGGAGAACCAGAAGACTCTGTCATGACAAACTGAGCTACCTCTGAGTGGAGAGAAGGATTGAAATATTTCAGCCTTAGAACCAGGATGGCGCTTGCAATTTCGGCACTGTTCGTCATGTTTGTGAGCCTGATTTCCTTTGCCACGCTCTCCTATTTTGAAGCCGAATTCCGCAATACATTGGAAAAAGACCAGTTTTCTTTGGTGTCATCGGTGGCGGCCAACATTGAAGAGAAAATGAAAATTGCGCAAAACATCCTCGTAGCCAGTGCAGAATCCACTCCTTCAAAAGCAATTAAAGACCCTGATGCTGCGCAGCGTTTTCTGGATGCGCAAAAAGGCCTTCATACCCTCTTCGATAATGGCATTTTTCTGATTTCAAAAAAGGGGAAACTGATTGCAGAAAGCCCTCGTCTCTCCAAGCGGCGCGGGCTTGATCTTACGTTTCGAGAGTACTACCAACAAACAGTCGCCACCAAGAAACCTTACATTTCACAGCCTTATTTGGCCACCCATCATCCCGGCGAGCCGGCGCTGGCAATAACTGCGCCCATCTTTGATAAACAAGGGAAACTCATCGCCATTCTTCAAGGCAGCTTTCTGCTTTTGGGAAAAAACATTTTTGCCGACCTGCTCGAAGTCAAGAATGGTCAGACGGGTTATCTTTATCTTTGCGATAAGAATCGCATGATCATCCTGGGTCCCTTTAAAGATCGCATCCTCAAACCAGGTCAAGCGCGTGGTGCAAATATCATGCTTGACAAGGCGGTTGACGGCTTCGAGGGGAGCGGGGAAACCGTCACATCATTTGGCAGCAAAATGTTCGTCACATTCAAGCATGTTCATCCAACCGGCTGGATACTGGCTTCCAACTACCCGATGGCTGAAGCATATGCCCCCTTCTATCAGGCACGCTCCTACTTCATCGTGGGAGTCATCGCCATGACGGGTCTGGTACTGTTCCTTGTTTGGTTCTTGATGAAGCGATTCACGAATCCCCTTCTGGCCATTACCAGGCATGTGACAACCTTGCCAAGCAATCTGGAAAATTACCAGGCACTAGACATTGATACGAATGATGAGCTCGGCGCATTGGGAAAAGCTTTTGATTCCATGGCAACCTCATTGGCAATCAAGGAAAAGCACCTACAAGAGAGTGAACTTAATTTCAGGGCACTGGCCGAAAATGCCAACGACGGGATGCTGATTGCAGAAGTGGATGGAACTATCGTTTATGTCAACAACCAGATTGCTGAACTGACCGGATACCAAAGCCCGGAACTGCTGGCTTTGAACATCAAGCGACTTGTCGCCCCTGAAGAGTTTCATGTGGTTGACGCCATTCATGCCGCAGTGTTCACGGGGGCAGAGGCGGGGGTTTACGAGACCACGCTTGTCCGTAAAAATCAGGTCAAGATACTGGTTGAGGTCAGCAACGCACTGACCACCTGGGCGGGAAAGATGGCTGACCTCCTGATCGTTCGTGACATTACTGAGCGCATGCAAGCCGCGGGGGCGCTACGAGAAAGCCAGGCACGCCTCGATCTTGCATTACGGTCGGCCAGTATGGGGGTCTGGCACTGGGATATCATTGAAAACAAACGGCATTACGATGACCAGACATGCCATCTTCTGGGAATTGACCCTGCAACCTTTGCCGGGACCGCGGAAGAATTATTCCGAGCCATACATCCCGATGACCGGGAGACGCTGCGAGCCAAAATGGTCCAGACCATCAAACTGGATACCCCCTACGAAATGGAGTGCCGCGTAGTCTGCCCCGACGGGAGTATCCGCTATACCAAGACCCGTGGGAAGTTACTCCGTAATCATGATGGCTTGCCATTAAGAATCAGCGGCATTATTTGGGACATCAGCGACCGTGTGCATGCCGGGGAGGCGCTACGGGAAAGCCAGGCGCGTCTCGATCTTGCGTTGCGGTCGGCCGATATGGGTGTATGGAGTTTTGATCTTGTTGCAAACAAACGGCATTACGATGACCAGACATGTCATCTTCTGGGAATTGATCCTGCAACCTTTGCCGGGACCGCGGAAGAATTATTCCGGGCCATACACCCCGATGACAGGGAAATGATGAAAGTCAAAATGGCCCAGGCTATCGAGCACGATGCCCCATACGAACCGGATTACCGCGCAGTCTGGCCCGATGGAAGCGTTCACTATATCGCCACTCGTGGCAGGTTGGTGCGCGATGACCAGGGTCGGCCATTGAGGATCAATGGCGTTGTCTTTGAGATTACCGACTGGAAGGAGGCACAAAACAGGATCTATAACCTGGCATTTTATGATCCAT
>JAGWPH010000137.1 GCA_028870615.1 Betaproteobacteria bacterium | reverse complement strand
GTGGAGGTGACGGGCTTTTCCGGGTTGCTTGCTGATTTTTTGCGACAGTCTGGTGCCAACGTCATTTTGCGCGGGTTGCGGGCTGTTTCCGATTTTGACTTCGAATTTCAGATGGCAGGAATGAACCGCAAGCTGCATCCCACGGTCGAAACCCTGTTCCTGACGCCTTCCGACCAATACATGTTCATCTCGTCCACCATCGTGCGCGAAATTGCAACGTTGGGGGGGGATGTCAGCCAATTTGTAAACCCCGGCATCCGTACGCGCCTGGATCACCGCGTGCGGGCGTTGGGCAACCCGGAAAATTGAATCATGGCCTTGATGATTACCGATGAGTGTATCAATTGCGACGTTTGCGAACCCGAATGCCCCAACGAGGCCATTTCCCAGGGCGCGGAGATTTATGAAATCGATCCGGAGCGTTGTACCGAGTGTGTGGGTCATTACGACACGCCGCAATGTCGTGAGGTTTGCCCGGTAGACTGTATCCCGCTCCATCCGGACTATCCTGAAACGCGCGAACAGTTACAGGAAAAGTATCAGCGCCTGACTCAGAATAAAAGTGCGGCTGCATGAAATCGATACTGATGTGGAACTGCTTTCGTTATCTGTCGGGCGTCACACTGTTTTTGTGGGCCTTGGTGGTACATGCCGTCGATTTGCCGCGGTTGGTCGACGAATCCCCTTGGACACCGTCAGAACATGCCGGAGCAACGCTGCCATCCCAGGAGTTGACGTCCCGGTGGGTCTATCAGTTGTTACTGGGTGAAATTGCGGCACAACGCGATAATTTTGGGGTTGCGGTCAAAAACTATCTCGATCTTGCCCGTGCCACGCACGACCCACGTGTGGCGCGCAGGGCCACCGAAGTTGCGCTCTACGCACATGATCCGAAAGCAGCCCAGGAAGCGATCGCTCTCTGGCTGGTGGCAGAGCCGAAATCCATGGAAGCTCGTGAAGCCCTGGCCGCGTTGCTGCTTTCCCAGGGGAAACTACTGGATGTCGAAGAGGTTTTAGTGCAATTGCTGGCCTCTGATAAAACAGATGTGGGTAATGATTTTCGCAACCTCAGTGTGATTTTCACTGAACATCCCGACCACGAAGCCGTGCTCAGGCTGGCAGAGCGTCTCGCCGAACCCTATCCCCAGGTCCCGGAAGCGCGTTATCTGGTGGGCTCCGCAGCCTTTCTCGCCGGTAAAAATGATCAGGCCCTGGAGGAAGCACGTGCCGCATCCCTTCTGCGCCCTGGCTGGGAAGCTTCTGCGTTGCTGGAAGGACGAGTCCTGCAAGAGCAGAACAGCGAACAGGCGCTTGCCTTCTATCAGAATTTTTTGGAGCAATATCCCCAATCCCGCGATGTCAGGTTGTTGTTTGCACGCTATCTGGTTGAACTGCGGGATTATCAGAAAGCACGTGAGCAATTCAACGTGTTGCTGGACAAGGCCCCAAACAATCCCGACCTGACGCTGGCGGTTGCCCTCTTGACCATGCAGTTAAAGGATTACACCGGAGCCGAACTTCTGTACCAGAAGGCGCTGGCTCAAGGATATCGTGACCCTGATGTGATTCGCTTCTACCTCGGCCAGGTTTATGAGGAGCAGAAACAGTGGGACAAGGCCATCCAGTGGTACGGGATGGTTGCCGCGGGAGATCAATTGACGATGGCGCAGATTCGGGTTGCGTTGATGTGGGCGCATCAAAACCAGCTCAAGAAGGCGCTTGATTTGTTGCATGCCGTTCCGGCGCAGACGCAAGAGCAACAGGAACAGAAAGTGTTGGCTGAGGAACAGATGCAACGGGAGTCCGGCGATTATCAGGGGGCATTCGATACACTCACGGTCGCCTTGCATGTCAGCCCCAATTCCCCTGATTTGCTGTACGAGCGGGCTATTGTGGCTGACAAACTCAACCATCTGGATACGCTGGAGCAGGATCTCCGTAAGGTGATCGCGCTGCGACCCCAATATGCCCATGCCTACAATGCACTGGGATACAGTTTGGCCGATCGTGACCTTCGTTTGGACGAGGCGCTTGGACTGATTCAAGAGGCATTGGCGCTCGCCCCCAATGATCCCTTCATTATGGATAGTTTGGGCTGGGTGCAGTTCCGCATGGGGCATATTTCAGAATCCATAGCCACGCTGAAACGTGCC
Organism: Betaproteobacteria bacterium; assembly: GCA_028870615.1. Lineage (GTDB taxonomy): Bacteria > Pseudomonadota > Gammaproteobacteria > Burkholderiales > Ferrovaceae > JAJZRV01. Next base: position 1,701 of record JAGWPH010000137.1, on the reverse strand, counting down.
TATGCGCTTCAGGATGATCCCGAGATTGCAGCGCATTTGGGCGAGGTGCTGTGGGTTTCCGGGGACCAGCCTGCGGCGCGACAGACTTGGGAAAACAGTCTCAAAGCCAACCCTGGCAACGAAGTCCTGACTTCCGCGGTGCGCCGCTTCATGCATTGATTCATGGTGCCGATCAAAGCCTGGACTGCAGGCTTGCTGGTGTCGCTTTGTGGCTGTGCCAGCCTGCCGCACACTGCGCCCTTCGAGGATCAAACCATCGGACAGGGGGCCATCCAGGGCTTCCGGTTTTCCGGGCGTCTCGCTGTCCATCAACCCTCAGGGACTGAAACCGGCAAAATTGACTGGGCCAGTCGTGGTGCAAAACAGCATGTCGAATTGTCGACGCCGCTGGGATCCACGGTGGCCCAACTGGATCAAACCCCCCAATCCGTCCACATGACCCTGTCTGACCACAGCGAGTACTGGGCGACTGACACAGCGCAGCTTACACAGTCGGTGCTGGGGTACGCTTTGCCGCTGGAAGGACTGCCCTGGTGGGTTCTCGGCCGGGCAGATCCGGCAGGCCCCGCGGTTTTCACCCATGATCTGCAGGGGAACCCCGAATCCCTGGCCCAGGCGGGGTGGTTGCTTCAGTATGGAGACTGGCGCCAGGTGGATGATCAGTGGTTGCCGGGAACCATTGTGCTGCATCACGATGAAATGACCATCCGGCTCAAAGTTGACCAATGGGTTATTGAGCGAGACAGAAAGTGAGTGCTAACTACAAGAAGGTTCCTGCTCCGGCAAAACTCAACTTGTTTCTGCATGTCACCGGTCGCCGTCCGGATGGTTACCACACCCTGCAAACCCTGTTTACCTTTGTGAACTATGGGGACACCCTGGATTTCACACGGACCGAGTCGGGCAACATTCAGCAGCAACACCCACTTCCCGGAATTGCGGCACAGGATGATCTTTGCATCCGTGCAGCGCGCCTGTTACAACATGCAGGCGGGGTAAGTTACGGCGCCATTATCGGCATTGAAAAGCGGATTCCCGTGGGCGGCGGCCTGGGCGGGGGGAGTTCTGATGCGGCAACGACCTTGCTGACACTTAATCGCCTCTGGGGGCTGGATTGGGAACGCGCACGACTGGCGGCACTGGGAATTCAGTTAGGTGCCGATGTCCCGGTGTTTATCGGGGGCCATAGCGCCTTTGCGGAGGGGATTGGTGAACAGTTGACGCCTGTTGAGGTACCCGAATGCTGGTATCTGATCGCCCATCCTGGAATTGCCGTCGCCACCCGGGAAATCTTTGAGGACCCTGATTTGACAAGGGATTCGATCACAGTCAGAATGTGCGACTTTTCGATGGGATTTGGGCGCAATGACCTTCAACCTGTGGTGATGCGCCGCTATTCGCAGGTTGCTCAGTTGCTGGCGTGGCTTGGCCGCTTTGGCGAGGCCAGGATGACGGGTTCGGGGGCATGTTGTTTCGTCCCTTTTGAAGACGCATCCAGGGCACAGTCGGCATTACTGCAAATGCCACCGGAATACAAAGGGTTCATTGCCCGCGGGATGAATCAGCATCCTTTGCGGGATTGGGTGTAGCGCTACAGGGGAGTCGCCAAGTGGTAAGGCACCGGATTTTGATTCCGGCATTCGTAGGTTCGATCCCTACCTCCCCTGCCATGGAGGCGTCCGATCACTTCATGCCAGGAGT
>JAGWPH010000136.1 GCA_028870615.1 Betaproteobacteria bacterium | reverse complement strand
TGTCGTCCAGCACCAGACTCTCTGTGAGTTCAAGCCGGAGCTTGCACGGATCGGCGCCTGTTTCTTTGAGTACTTCAAGCACCATCTCGACAAAGTCCGGTTGACGGAACTGCCGTGCGCTGACATTGACGGAAAGATGTAAATGACGAGTGTGCATATCGGCTTCCCATACCTTGAGTTGGGTACACGCTATTTGCAACACCCATTTTCCGATCGGCGTAATAAGGCCGGTTTCCTCGACAAGCGGGATAAATTCCATCGGCGAAACCAGCCCCCGCTCGGGATGCTGCCAGCGCAGCAGGGCTTCAGCACCGATGACAACCCCCATCTGGTTGACTTGTGTTTGATAGTAGAGCCTGAATTGCTGATGGGCCAATGCCTGGCGCAGGTCGACTTCCAGAGCGGCGCGGGTTTCCAACACGATCTGCATGGAGGCATCAAAGAATCGCAGGGTGTTGCGGCCGGCAGACTTGGACTGATACATGGCGGTATCGGCATGCTTGAGCAGGTCATCCAGATTGATCTCGTTGCCGCGGAACAAGCTGATGCCGATGCTGGCAGTGCTGTGGTGTTCCAATCCCTGGAGACAGAACACCACGCCGATGGATGCAAGAATCTTCTCTCCAACATCGAGGGCGGCCGCCGCCGCTTGCTGAACATCTTCGCTCAACCCATCAATGATAACGACGAACTCGTCGCCGCCCAGTCGGGCGACCGTATCGTCAGTGCGCACGCACGTCTGTAGGCGTTTGGCGACCTCAATCAGCAGCAGATCACCGATGTTGTGACCCTGGGTATCGTTGAGGGTTTTGAAGTTGTCCAGATCGATGAACAGGATGGCCCCATGTTTGTTGTGGCGCGCGCTGTGGCCCAGCGCCTGTTGCAAACGATCCTGCAACAGGCGCCGGTTGGGCAGCCCGGTCAGGGGATCATAGAAAGCGAGTTGCTCAATACGCGCTGCTTGGGCTTTGTGCTCGGTGATGTCCTCCACGACGACCAGTAGACGTTCTTCTTCTTCTTCTTCTTCCGCAAGGCGGATTCCAGTGAGGGTGAGGCGCAGCCATTTTTCGCCCAGCACGGCGTCGATGTCATGCCGGGCCATCCCGCTGGCGAGGACGGCTTGCGCCTGCTGGCGTAGCTCGGGTAGCGGCAGGATATCTTCGAGCTCGCGCCCGGAAACGTCTTCTCCGCTCTTCAGTTCGAACATCTCGCGGAAGGAGTGGTTAACGCTCTGCACCTTGAGGGTGTCGTTCACCACGATCAGCCCGGCGGGAAGGCTCGCAATGATGCGCTCGGCGTAGCGCTTGAGGCCGAGCATAACATGCTGGTCGGCCTGCCTATAGGTGTCGAGAGCAAGTCCCATGTCCAGGAGTACGACCTTCAACAGCGCGCAATATGTGGCAAGAAACTTGCTCGGATCATCGCCAAGCAAGCGCCACAGTTCGGGCAGCAACCCAACGAGATACTTGCTGTAGGCGCCGATGTACCACTTGGGGTCGAGCCCGATACACTGATGGACAACGCCAACGCGCAGGCGGTGGAGAATGTATTCTGGGCCGTAGTCGCCCGCAGTCAGGCTGTCGAAGTAGGTCGCCTGGGTTCGCTTCAGGCGCTCAAGAGATGCAGCATCCGGGATGAAATGGCGGGTTTCCTCGAACTTGAGGAGATGGGCGTAAAAATCGTCCACGAACCCCCGCGACATCTCTTGCAGGGACGCGTGCAACGCCGTGAGCAACCTGACATCGGTTTTGTCGAACTCCAGAAACGTCTTGCGCCGAGCAATCTCTTGCGCGTTGATCCCGATCGCCTGGGCCAGCGCGGTGACGGCCCCGTCCGAGAGATTCATGGCCTGACCCTCTCTAGGGGGCCGCAGACGGTGCGGGGGCTATGAGGCTTGCTTGCTTGCGCAACATTCTTTCCACGACGCTCCCCAACGTTTACTTAATTCTCACGGACTCATGCGATTACATGGCGGCGGCATACCAAAGGTTTCGCAAAATACCCGGTATAGCTCCCGCTCTTCCCGGCGCCATCCTTCGCTGGTCAGGCGAAAACGCACCCGCGCAGTGCCATCGGTGATGTGGCGATAAAGCAGTGTATTACCGCTGCTGCCGCGCAGGTGATCTCCCAGGCGCTTGCGCAAATCGCCGGCTGAGCCAATGTATATCACACTGTGCGGGCCCGGCGGCACGGTTCTCCACGACCATTCCCCCTTTTCACCCCCGGGGCCAGAAACGCAAGCTGCCCGGATTTCGTAAACGCCCGGGTGAGATGGAACCGCGATGCGCAGCGCCTGCGCGGTCAGCGGCACCAATGCGGAAAACCCCTCGGTCGCCGCCAGATAATTGGTTCGATGGCTGCGGCTGCGGTAATCCGGAATCGCCAGGTCGCACCGAATGTTTGCCACCGTGCGCCGCAGCAAACGAACGCCGTGTTCACGCTCGAAGATTTCAGCAATGTCACCATCCGTCAGTGGCTCCCGCAACATTCCCGCCCCAAACAAGGCGTTTTCCTTCTTTATAACATAATCAACGAAATGACAATGGACCTGCCGCGGCTTCGGAAAAAGTCCGGTCAAGGGAATGATTTTGCTGTTGGGCAGTGCAAGCGACAGCCCACGGATCAGGCGGGAGATGCGGCCCGGGTCGGCCACCACGGAAAGCCCCGGCTGTGCTTTTAGCCGCTCGGACATTTGCGCTTGGGTTAAGGGAAGAAGTGACAAGGGCCGTTCGGAACACAGATACTTTGCCTGCAATGCAAGCACGGCCTGAATCAGTGCATGGGTAAGCCGGTTCCTGCTATTGATAAGGCGCAACTTGCGCAAGATCCTTGCGCTCCCCCCGGGAAGTTCGGGTTGGACATCAAGCGGCGTACCTCCTTCTCATCGAACCGGTATTCACGCGCGTAGCTATCGCGGAGATAGAAAAACATCAGGCTCTCGCCCGCCTCGCGGACCTCTCCCAGGATTGGGGATGCTTGGGTTGGGTGGATGCCGGTCGCTTCATATACCACCTGAGCGTTCTCCAATCGGCCCACGGTCACCCAGGGGTACAGCCCTTCATGCGCGATGGAGGACTCCACTTGGGCCACGAGGCGATCGAAAGTCCGTAACGGCAATTCCAGAAAGCGGGCGAACACGATTTTACCGAGCAGTGCGGCGTCAATCTTATGTCTAGGAATCTTGTTTCTACTTATGGTTAACTGAAGCCTCCAAGGCGCTCCCGGAAAATTTCTGCGAATTTGGGAAGCTCTTTGGTGTTCCGTGCAAGGCAGGTAAGTTTGGAGAAAATGAGACCGGAGATATGGTCTGAGCGAATGTCCTCAAGCATGCGCATTGTGCCGGTACCGATTTCGACCCTGTGGAACTTGCCCAGGAAGGGGAATGCGCGGACATGTGTTCAAGTAGATCGTATGATTTGTCCTCGTTGGTTGTGAGGGCAGCCGGGGGTCCGTGGATTTTCCTCCCTAAGGAATAGCGTGCGCATGGTGATCACCGGCGATGTCGAAAAAATGGTATCGATTGCGTCCTAGCTCCTTGGCAACATACATGGCCTGGTCGGCGTGGCGCAACAAGCCATCCGCATCGGCATCATCGTCGGGATAGAGCGTCACTCCGATACTTGCCGATATCCGTATATCATTGCCGTTGATCTTGAAAGGCAGGGCCATCGAATTCACGATCCGGAACAACATGTGGCCACACTCCGCTTTATCCAGAAGGCTGGGGAAGAGAAGAACGAATTCGTCGCCGCCCAACCGGGCCACAGTATCGGTAGTCCGCAGTATCGACCTGATTCTTTCTGCTACCTTTATAAGGAGGAGATCTCCCGTTTTGTGGCCGTAGTTATCGTTGATGGGTTTAAATTCGTCGAGATCCATAAAACATACGGCCAGCTTCCCCCCTGAACGTTTCGTCTGTGCGAGCGCCATCGAAAAACGGTCGTTGAGCAAGGCCCTGTTGGGCAGCCTGGTAAGCGTATCGTAATGGGCCATCCGGTCCAGTTGTTGCTGCTGGTCCTTGAGGGTAGATACCCACCCGACAAAGAAGAACAGTAGTAGTTGCAAACCGGCCTGCCCGGCAACGAGCATTGCTACCGTTGTGTTCAGATGCCTGAAATTTTCCGACAAATCGATCCTGAGATCGGATGCCCCATTGGACGAGCCCACCGCGCCGTGATGGCATGTCAGGCAATCCGTGCCGTGGAAACTGTGGCTTACAATATACGGCGTGATGACGCGCAGCATGGGTTTGTCATCCACCCATTCAATCGAAACATAGGGAATTGATTTTCCGGCCATGACCGAGTTCTCGATCGTTTGTTTCACCAACGGATCGTCCAGATGCTCCTCCGCCAATCCAGGGCCGAACTGCTGGGCCACCTGCTCGGTGCGCACCAGCTGCAGTGAAGCCAAACCCTGCCCTTCGATGATTTTTTTGATCATTAATCGACGGTTGTCCGTATTGGAAATCGCCCCAGTCACCATCAGCATGTTGGCGTTGTCGATGACTTGCATGGCGACGCCTTCCGCGCGTTGCGCCTGATTGTAAATTATGTTCGATTTCATCTGCTGGTAGATGTAAATCGTCGCCGCAGAGAGTAACGCGATCAGAATGGGCTGGATCTGAAGCTGGATCTTGTGCTGCAGCGAGAGGGTGTCGAACCATTTACGGATCGAAAGTCTCCTTCGCAACGTGGGCTCCAGGTGGGGGTGCAGTATCCCCTCCCCATTTGAATTCTCGATTGGCATCGCATGATTCCCTTTTCGTTGGTACTAAAAATCAGCGTCGCTATGCGAACAGCACATTGTTCCACTGATGCCAGCACGGTGACCGGTCAGCACCCTATCGAAATTGGTTTTAGCAGGGCTGGTATGTTCAAAACCGTGCGCAACTCCGATTAAGAAACTGCTCAAATTCTTCCAGCCTCAGCGGTTTGCTGAACAGGTACCCCTGGTAGGCATTGCAACCGAGTTGGGCAAGAAAACTCCTCTGATCCTCAGTTTCCACTCCTTCGGCGATAACAGCCAGGCCCAGGCTTTGCCCCAAAGCCACAATCGTGCGAGCAATGGCGGCATCATTGGGGTCGGTGAGCACATCCCGTACGAAGGACTGGTCAATCTTCAATTGATCCAGGGGCAAGCGCTTCAGATAGGAGAGCGAGGAATAGCCGGTTCCGAAGTCATCGAGAGAGAAACCTATGCCCATCGCTTTCAGCGTGGTCATTTTGGTGATGGTGTCATCTACATTGTCCAGGAGCAGGCTTTCGGTCAGCTCCAGTTTAAGTTTCAGCGGATTTGCGTCGAGACGGCCTAGCAACCCCTGCACCTGTTCCACAAAATCCGGATGGCGGAACTGGCGGGCGCTGACATTCACTGCCAGAGTAAGCCCAGCGGTTTCTGTCCGGGCTGCCCAGGCCACCAGTTGGGCACAAGCCGTTTCCAGTACCCAGTGGCCCAGAGGCAGGATCAGCCCTGTTTCTTCGGCCAGAGGAATGAACTCATTCGGGAATACCGTGCCCCGCCGCGGATGCTGCCAGCGCACGAGGGCTTCGGCACCCGTCAGGCGACCTGTGCTGTCCACCTGGGCCTGGAAATGGAGGATGAACTGTTTTTTCCGAATGGCCTCGCGCAAGTCAATTTCCAGGTTAGCGCGGAGCGTAACAGCCGCCTGCATGTCCGGGTCGAAAAAGCGCATGGCGTTGCGACCCATTGCCTTGGCCTGGTACATCGCAAGATCAGCTTGTTTTAGCAGATCATCCGCACTCTCCCTGGGATCGTAAAAGACGGTGACGCCAATACTGGACGTGCTGAGGTATTCCTGCCCGGTGAGTTGATAGGGCTGGTTGAGGGCGGATTTAATTCTCTCACCGACGATTTCGGCCTGGGTTGCAGCTTCCTGAGCACGCTCGCTCAAGTCTTCCAGCAGGACCACGAATTCGTCGCCACCAATGCGGGCCACAGTAGCGGCTTCCTGAGTGTGCCCGCCCAAACCCGCCTGCATGGCCACGAACTCAGCGCCACCAATGCGAGCCACAGTATCGACATCGCGGGTGCAAGTGGTAAGCCGTTGTGCGACTTGCAGCAGCAGCAGATCACCTGCGTCATGGCCGAGGGTGTCGTTGATGTTCTTGAAACTGTCCAGGTCAATGAACAAAATTGCCCCGCTGCGTTTTCTACGAGCGCTGGAGGCCTGGGCTTGATGTAAGCGATCAAGCAGGAGCCGGCGATTAGGCAGGCTGGTCAGTGAGTCGTAGAAGGCAAGATGCTGGATCTGCTCATCTGCCGCCTTGCGCTGGCTGATGTCGGTTTGCATACTGACATAGTGGGTATTTTCTCCGTCGCCACCCTTTACCGCGGTCATGGTAAGCCAGGTCGGAAACACATCGCCGTTCTTGCGCCGATCCCAGACCTCTCCCTGCCAAACGCCATCGCGCTGGATGCGCTCCCACATCGCCGCATAAAAGGTCTCGTCGTGACGGTTTGACTTTAGCAGGCGTGCGGTCTGGCCAACAGCTTCGTCGGCAGAATAACCGGTCATTTTGCTAAAGGCCTGGTTGACGCGCAGTATCACACCCATGGCATCGGTAATCATCATGCCTTCCTGAGACTCGAAGGCGATGGCGGCGATCCGCAAATTTGCCTCTACCCCTTTGCGGTCGGTAATGTCCCAGATGATGCCGTTGACCCTTATCGGTCGGCCGTTGTCATCGCGGGTTACCCTGCCGCGGGCGGTAAGGTGGCGGATGCTCCCGTCCGGCCAGACTGCGCGGTACTCCGGTTCGTACGGGAGGTCCTGTTCGATGGTCCGATCCAGTGAAGCTTTAATCACCGCACGGTCGTCGGGATGGATCGCCCCGAAAAACTGCTCCTCGGCACCGGTGAATGTTGCAGGATCGATTCCCACAAGATAACAGACCTGGTCATCGAAATGCCGTTTGTTCTCGACAATGTCCCATTGCCATACACCCATGCGGGCCGACCGTAGCGCAAGATCAAGCCGCTCCTGGCTCTCGCGCAACGCCTCTTCGGCCTGCTTTTGTAAAGTGATGTCTTCGTAACTACCCAAAACACCGACAACTTTTTGGGTCGCATCCCGCAATGGCACTTTGGACGTGCGCAACCAGGTGGTCTTCCCATGCAAGGTTGTCTGGAACTCGATATAACCGAGCCTGGGGGCGCCCTGTTTCATCACGCGCACATCGTCGGCGCGGTAAAGCTTGGCCTGATCCTTCCATCCCAGTTCGGAATCGGTTTTCCCGATCAGTTCGTCGGGGCGGGTCAATCCGGCATCTCTTGCAAACAGGGAATTGCAACCCAGGAATCGCGAATCGCGGTCTTTCCAGAAAACGCGTATTGGAATGCCTTCAACAATATCCTGAAGCAGGGGCTGAAAGGAATCCTGTTGAAGGGTTTTGTTCATCGTAGGATGTGTTCTTAAGATCTTGAACTGTCCTCAATTTCACGTCTACCAGCGTACACGCCAGATGCCAGCAATCTTACATCATACCGGGTTCTGAATCGTTCAATGTTCCGGCGCACGGCCTGATTGAGCGCGCGAGTCTCCGCGCCGTACAGTTCGGCATCCAGGATGGCCTTGTGCTCACGAATCAGCAGGATTCGCTGAGCAATCGATTCCGGAACGACAAGCGTAGAAACCGGGTTCATTCAGACCCTATACACATAACTTTACGGATACCTGGAAGTTGTGATTGATACAGGGTCAAAGCTCACCAGCCTCGATGAGTCGGGTGAGTGCTGATATGCCGGCCCCATAGTTTTTCTCCGGTTGTGTTGATGGCGCGGGTTTTGGTGGTTTCCCGCTTTAGCAGCACCCAACGGTCATGGGTCAGTCCGCGCTTCTGCTTAAGCGTCAGACTCGCGCGCAGACTCTTCCTGACCTTTTCCATGGCCTCGTCGGCCATGCGAAGCACGTGGAACTTGTCGATGATGACCTGAGCCTGGGGGATTACGATCTGGCAGGCATCCCGGTAGGGTTGCCACATGTCCATAGCCACATACTGAATGCGATCCCTGCCGTCCAGACTCGACAGGTAACGCACTACCGTGTCCTTGTTCAGGTTGGGTGGCAGATCGACGATGGTGTTGTTCTG
>JAGWPH010000135.1 GCA_028870615.1 Betaproteobacteria bacterium | reverse complement strand
TCGGATCTCTGCTGGACAAAGGGACGGCCGACCTCTCGCGTGAAGCCATCCAGGACCGTTTTACCGCACTCAAGGCGCAGGTCTCTTGTGGTGGGAGCGCCACAGGCGCCAATATTACGATTCAGACGGTTCGCGAAAATCTACCGGCCACCCTGACCCTGGTGGCCAAAATCCTCAGGAGCCCGCAATTCCCGGAAAACGAATTTAGGCAAGCACGCGAAGCCGAACTGGCCGACATCGAAGAAGGGCGTAGCGATCCCCAAACCCGAGCCTCCAACGCCTTGGGCCGCTACTTCAACCGCCATCCCCGAGGGGATATCCGCTATACCAGCACATTCGACGAATCCGCGGAGGACGTCAACGCGGTGACCCTGGAACAGGTAAGAACGTTCTACAGGACGTTCTACGGTGCAGATCATGCGGAAGTTGCCATTGTTGGAGATTTCGATGTGGCTGCCGCCACCAAAGCTTTGCAAGAGGGACTGAGTGGACGGAGCAGCTCGCAACCTTACGCCATTGTGCTGGACGATTTCAAGGCTTTTCCCGGCAACCGTATCCAGCTTGAAACTCCGGACAAGGCCAATGCGGTATTCCTCATGCGCCAACCTATTCCGTTGATGGACAGTGATCCTGATGCGCCAGCGTTGACTTTGGGTAACTACATCCTGGGCGAAGGGTTTCTCAATTCACGCCTGGCCATGCGCATCCGGCAGCAGGAGGGACTCAGTTATGGCGTGGGTTCTTACTTGAAGCTGAATGACAAAGTGCCCAACAGCCTTATTGGAGCCTATGCCATCTACGCCCCACAAAACCGGGAAAAACTGGAAAAGGCGGTTTCCGAAGTGATGAAGCAGGCGATCCAATACGGGTTCACTGCAGAGGAGATCAAGGCGGGACAATCTGCGTTGATGCAGTCGCGGCAACTGGGACGGGCACAAGATGGTTCCTTGGCAGCCTTGTTGAGCAAGCTGCTTTTTGATCATCGCACCATGGATTTTGTAGCAGATCTCGACAACAAACTGATGGCACTGGATGCGGCGACGGTCAATCAGGTTTTGTCACGGTACCTCGATCCCGATCGCTTTGTGGAAGTGGTGGCTGGCGATTTTTCCAAGAAACCCTGATCGGCATGCCCTATAAGGTACCCGTCTCGGTTCTGGTGGTGATCTATACCTCTGGACTGGAAGTCCTGCTTCTGGAGCGGGTAGACCCTCCGGGTTTTTGGCAATCGGTCACCGGAAGCTGTGAAGCCTTGGATGAACCGCTCGTCGAAACGGCACGTCGCGAGGTTTGGGAGGAGACAGGAGTGGCTACAGCGGGTCACCTACTCATGGATTGGCGCTGTCAGAACGAGTACGACATCTATCCGCGCTGGCGCCACCGCTATGCGCCAGGAGTCACGCGCAATACGGAGCATGTATTTGGTCTGCAGGTCTATCAACGGGTCCCCGTCAGGCTTTCTCCACGGGAACATCGGGCCTACGTCTGGCTGCCGTGGGCAGAGGCCGCTGAGAAATGTTTCTCGCGATCCAATCGTGAGGCGATTCTATCCCTGCCGGGAAGGACTTAAGCCGAAAAGGACGATCCGCAGCCACAGGTGGACGTGGCATTGGGGTTGCGAATGATGAACTGGGCGCCTTCCAGGTCTTCCTTGTAATCGATCTCAGCGCCGACCAGGTATTGGTAGCTCATGGGGTCGATCAACAGGGACACGCCATTCTTCTGCATCACCGTATCATCGGCATTGGAGGTTTCTTCAAATGTAAATCCGTACTGAAAACCGGAACAGCCGCCCCCGGTGACAAACACCCGCAACTTGAGATCGGAGTTGCCTTCCTCATCGATCAGCTGTTTGACCTTGTCAGCAGCGTTGTTCGTAAAAACCAGTGGTGCAGGCATCATTTCAGCAGGCGCATCCATAAAGTAACTCCGTTATACATAGCGTGCGACGGGGTGCCGCACGGGACAGTCGGAGTCATTCTACCTGATTTTGCGCCGCAGTGTTCCACCCATAGCGAGTACAAAACCAGCGTTGCGCTTGGGTGGGGGTGAAGCGGTGGGGGCCGGTGTGGTTTGCCGGTGTTGAGCCACGAAATTTCACTGTAACCGCCTTGGCGGCTCGGGTGGAGTGGTTCATACCTTCAGGGCATTACAGGCACTTGGGTCAACCCCAGGGTTTCGGGCAGGCCAAACATCAAATTCATGTTGTGCACAGCCTGACCCGCTGCCCCTTTGACCAAATTGTCGATGACCGACAGCACGACCACGGTGTCGCCGCCCTGGGGCCGATGCACGGCAATCCGGCACAGGTTTGAGGCGCGTACCGAACGCGTGTCCGGGTGACTTCCGGGCGGAAGCACATCCACAAAGGGCTCGTTTGCATAACGCGCTTCAAAGAGAGCCTGAATATCCACTTCAGTCCGAAGCACCTGTCCGTAGAGGGTGGCATGAATGCCGCGAATCATCGGGGCAAGATGTGGTACGAAGGTCAGGCCGACGGCTTGGCCTGCGGCTTGGCTGAGGCCTTGGCTGATTTCGGGGAGGTGCCTGTGGCCGGGAACGCCGTAGGCCTTGAAATTGTCGCCTGCCTCGGCAAACAGGAGTTGGGTTTCAGTTTTGCGTCCAGCGCCAGAGACACCGGATTTGGCATCGGCAATCAGATGGTTCGGGTCAATCACACCGGCTTCCACCAAGGGCAGAAATCCCAACTGTACGGCCGTCGGATAACAGCCTGGATTGGCCAGTACCCGGGCGCTTGCAATGGCGTTGCGGTGGACTTCCGGCAGGCCATAGACGGCTTCGGCCACCAGTTCCGGGCAAGCGTGGGGCATGCCATACCACTTTTCCCAAAGGGACACGTCCTTGATCCGGAAATCAGCTGCCAGATCGATGATCCGCACACCGGCCTGAATCAAGTTACGGGCCTGTTCCATGGCAATCCCGTTGGGAGTGGCAAAGAAAACCAGGTTGCATTGGTCCAGGGAGGTTTGGGCGGGGTCGCTGAAAGCCAGGTCAATGTGGCCACGCAGGCTGGGGAAAAGGGCCGCCACGGGTTGTCCTGCTTCCTTGCGTGAAGTGATGGCATGGATGTGCACTTCGGGATGCTGCGCCAACAGCCGGAGCAGTTCTATACCCGTATATCCCGTGCCACCAACAATTCCAGCCGTGATCATGATCAATTCCCGCCTCTGAATGAGTTCATTATAACGGTAACAAAAAGCCGGCATGAAAGCCGGCTTTTTGTCTCGTTGCTGCGGTGCTCAGCGCTTGCTGAACTGTTTGCGGCGACGGGCTTTGTGCAGGCCGACCTTTTTCCGTTCCACTTCGCGTGCATCGCGGGTGACCAACCCTGCTTGTTTGAGCGTAGACTTGAGCTCAGGGTTGAAGTCGATCAGGGCTCGGGTAATGCCGTGACGCACGGCGCCGGCCTGCCCGGATTCACCACCACCGATAACGTTGACCCGAATGTCAAATCCAGTCAGGTTGTTGGTGAGCTCAAGCGGTTGGCGTACCACCATACGTCCAGTCTCGCGCGAGAAATACTGTTCCAGTGTTTTGCCATTGACTTCAAAATTGCCAGAACCCACTTTAAGAAACACACGGGCGGTTGCGCTTTTGCGCCTGCCCGTACCATAGTAATAGTCACCGATCATGGGAACCTCAGATTTCCAGGGGCTTGGGTTGTTGTGCCGCGTGCGGATGTTCAGCACCCGCATATATTTTCATTTTTTTGATCATGGCATAGCCCAAGGGACCTTTGGGCAACATGCCTTTGACCGCCTTTTCCAGCACGCGTGTGGGATGCCGGGCACGCAGCTTGTTGAAGTTGGTTTCATAAATTCCGCCGGGATAGCCGGAGTGGCGGTAGTACATCTTGTCTTCGCCCTTATTGCCAGTAACGCGGATTTTCTTGGCATTGACGACGATGACAAAGTCACCCGTATCCACATGGGGGGTGAAAATGGCTTTATGCTTCCCACGCAGGCGGAGCGCAATCTGGCTGGCAAGGCGACCGAGGATGCGGTCCGTGGCATCGACAATAAACCAGTCGCGTTGAACTTCGTGCGCCTTGGCGGAAAAGGTTTTCATAACGGCAATGGTCTTCAATGAAATGAGCCGGCAATTATAGTGCCAGCTCGGCAGGCCTGTCAATTCGCATTCCAAATCATGGGCGGGGCTGGCTATAATGGGCGTTTAAGGATGGTGGGGAAAGGCAATGAAAGCGCGCGTGAAATGGGTGGAGGGCATGAGCTTTTTAGGTGAGAGTGGCAGCGGCCACACTTTTCTGATGGATGGCGCGCCTGAGGCAGGGGGGCGCAACTTGGGAGTGCGTCCCATGGAGGCCATGTTGATTGGAGCCGGAGGCTGTACTGCTTACGACGTGGTCCTGATCCTCAAGCGTTCTCGTGCCGATGTCACCGATTGCGTGGTCGAGCTGGTTTCCGAGCGAGCCGAAGCGGACCCCAAGGTTTTTACAAAAATCCACTTTCACTTTATTGTAACGGGGCGCCACCTCAAGCCTGAGCTGGTGAGCCGGGCGATCGACCTGTCGGCCGAAAAATACTGTTCGGCCAGCATCATGCTCGCCAAAACCGCAGTGTTGACCCACGATTTTGAAATTCTGGAAGTTGCTGCGTGACCCCTAAAGACGCACTCAACACCCTGCTGGCAGGCAATGATTTGTCCCGCGAGCAAATGCTCGCGGTGATGACTGGCATCATGACGGGGGAAACCACACCAATCCAAACGGCAGGGATCGTCACGGCCTTGCGTGCCAAAGGGGAGACCATTACCGAACTTGCAGCTGCCGCCGAGGTGATGCGCGGTCTATCGGTTCGGGTGGACACGACAGGGTTGGATCATGTGGTGGATACCTGTGGTACCGGTGGTGACGGCATGCACACATTTAACATTTCCACCACGGCAGCTTTTGTGGCAGCCGCAGCAGGCGCCCACGTGGCCAAGCATGGCGGGCGTTCAGTCTCGTCCACGACGGGTAGCGCCGATGTGCTGGAATCGTTGGGGATTGCGGTCACCGAGATCAAGCCGGAGAGAGTGGCGCAATCGCTGCGCAAGTTTGGGTTGGGATTCATGTTCGCGCCTAATCACCACACTGCCATGCGCTATTCGGCGCCGGTGCGCAAGGAATTGGGGGTACGTACCCTGTTTAATCTGTTAGGGCCCCTTACCAACCCGGCCGGAGCACCCAACCAGTTACTGGGAGTTTTCAGCCCGCACCTGACTGGAACCCTGGCTGGGGTGTTACACAGGCTGGGAAGCCGTCATGCCCTGGTGGTTCACGGCAGTGATGGCCTGGACGAGATCACCTTGTCCGGCCCAACTCACGTGGCCGAACTGAAGGATGGAAAAATCAGGGAGTACATTCTCACACCCGAAGATGTGGGTTTGACCTCTGCCCCGCTCAACGGCATTCTGGTCAAGAATGCCCAGGAATCCCGCGAGTTGCTGGAAATGGTGCTGGATGATCGTTCTGGACCGGCACTTGAAATTGTGGTGCTGAACGCAGGAGCCGCCCTCTATGTGGCCGGGCTGGCGCGCGACCTCAGGGAGGGCGTCGGGATTGCGCGATCGGCCATTGCCGCAGGCCATGCCCGGCAACGTCTCGATGCCCTGATTGCATGGAGTCGCAAATGACCGACATCCTGCAAAGAATCGTGGCCACCAAAATCCATGAAATCGCCGCAGCAAAGCGCCGGATTCCAGACCAAACCGTCGCGGAGGCTGCGCAGAACGCCCTTCCATTGCGGGATTTTGTGGGCGCATTGCGGTTGCGTCTCGCGCAGGGAGGGCCTGCGGTGATTGCCGAAGTCAAAAAGGCCAGTCCCAGCAAAGGCGTGCTGAGAGAGGATTTCAAGCCTGCCGAGATTGCCATGAGCTATGCACAACATGGCGCAACCTGCCTGTCCGTATTGACAGATCGCGAGTATTTTCAGGGGGGGGTTGAGGCGCTACAGTCGGTCCGGTCAGCCTGCATGCTGCCAGTTCTTCGCAAAGATTTCATTGTAGATCCTTACCAGGTCTATGAGTCCCGTGCCATGGGGGCCGATGCCCTGCTGCTTATCGTGGCGGTACTGGCGCAGGCCCAACTGGTCGCGCTGGCCGACTTGGCCCACTCCCTGGGTTTGGCTGTCCTGGTCGAGGTTCATGACGAGGAAGAGCTCGCCAGGGCCCTTAAGCTGAAGACTCCGCTGATCGGCATCAATAACCGAAACCTCAGGACTTTTGAAACCCATCTTGAAACGACCCTGCAGCTTCGTGAGAGGGTGCCCCCTGACCGTATCTTGATCACTGAGAGCGGAATCACTTCCGCCGCCGATGTGGCCATGATGCGCGCACAAGGGGTTCACGCTTTCCTGGTCGGCGAAATTTTCATGCGTGCACCGGATCCAGGCGCCGCACTGGCTCAACTTTTCAGGGATTGAGTTGCTCCGAGAGTGTATCATTTTGCTCGGATATACAATTGGTTACAGCGCCTTGTCGGGAAAGGGTGGCAAAATCCGCAGTTTGACCAAACGGCGGCGTAGGCCCATGTTGAACAAGGGGAATCTTCTATGATGTCAGGGATCGTCAGGCTGGCTTTGAGCCGCCCCTACACTTTTATAGTGTTTGCGCTGCTGATCCTTATTTTTGGCGTACTTTCCATTTTGCGTACGCCCACTGATATTTTTCCGGACATCCGGATTCCGGTCATCAGTGCTGTTTGGACTTACACAGGGATGCAGCCGGACGATATGTCCGGTCGGGTGATTTATGCTTATGAGCGTGCCCTGACTTCCACGGTGAACGATATCGAGCACATCGAATCGCAATCACTGCCAGGTTACGGCGTCGTCAAAATCTTTTTTCAGCCCACGGTGGATATTCGCACGGCGACAGCTCAGGTGACTTCCATTTCACAGACTGTGCTGAAATTATTGCCGCCCGGGATCACCCCGCCGCTGATCCTCAATTACAACGCCGCAACAGTACCGATCTTGCAGCTGGCCCTTTCAAGCAGGACGATTCCGGAACAAACATTGTTTGATTTGGGGCAGAACTTTATTCGGCCGCAACTTGCCACGGTTCCTGGTAGCGCAATGCCGTCGCCCTACGGCGGTAAAGTCAGGCAGATTCAGATCGATCTGGATCCAAAGGCCATGCAGTCCAAAGGGGTGTCTCCAGAGGATGTGAGTCGTGCATTGGCAGCGCAGAACCAGATCATTCCCGCAGGCACCCAAAAAATTGGCCTGTTTGAATACAACATCAAGATCAATAACAGTCCCGATGAATTTGATATTCTGAACAGCATCCCCATCAAGCAGGTCAACGACAAATCCCCCATTCCCCAGGCCAATGGCACCACGATCTTTATGCGGGACGTGGCCCATGTGCGGGATGGTTACCCGCCCCAAATCAACATTGTGCGGGTGGATGGCGGTCGTGCTGTACTGCTGACCGTTCTTAAAAATGGTGCTGCATCTACGCTGGATATCATCAAGGGCGTGCGCGACATGATACCCAAGCTCAAGGAAACGCTTCCCGACGGACTTAATCTGGTTGCGCTTGCTGACCAGTCGCTTTTCGTGAAGGCTTCCATCAATGGCGTTATCCGGGAAGGAGTGATTGCCGCCGCCTTGACCAGTTTGATGATTTTGTTGTTTCTGGGCAGTTGGCGGTCGACCTTGATTATCGCGGCGTCCATTCCGCTGGCCATCCTTTGTTCTATTGCAACGCTCGCTGCGCTCGGCGAGACCATGAATGTAATGACCCTGGGGGGATTGGCGCTGGCGGTAGGGATTCTGGTAGACGATGCCACCGTGATGATCGAAAACATCAACCACCATCTGGAAGAGGGTAAAGGGGTGCGTGATGCCATTGTGGATGGCGCGAGTCAGATCGTGCAACCGGCGTTTGTGTCCACGTTCAGCATTTGCATCGTGTTCATTCCGATGTTTTTTCTGACGGGGGTACCGCGCTACCTGTTTGTGCCAATGGCAGAGGCCGTGGTATTTGCCATGATTGCATCGTTCGTGCTGTCGCAGACTTTTGTGCCCACCATGGCAAATTTTTTGCTCAAATCCCATGAAGAGATGAAACATGCTTCGTTGCACGAACAGTGGGTCGTGGATCCCACGCACCGTGCCAGGGCGATCCCTCATCAGCTTAAATTTGCTTTGATGCGCTTTCAGCGCGGGTTTGAGCAGCGTTTCTCGCACGTGCGCAGGCAGTATGTTGGTTTGCTTCAGATGGCGGTGGACAACCGTAGTCGGTTCATTCCCGGGTATATGGCGGTTGTGGTGTTGTCTTTCCTTCTGTTGCCGTTTCTGGGACGTAATTTCTTTCCCTCCGTTGACGGGGGCCAGATCAAACTCCACGTGCGTGCCCAGGTAGGGACACGGGTGGAAGAAACTGCCAGCCTGTTTGACGGAATTGAGAGTGAAATTCGCAAACACATCCCACAAGAAGAAACAGAAACCATCATGGACAACATTGGCCTGTCCGTCAGTGGCATCAACACGGCCTATAGCAACACCGGAACGATTGGCCCTGAAGATGGCGACATCCTGATCTCGCTTAATGCAACACATTCACCTACCGAGGATTACGTCAGGACATTTAGGACGATTCTGCCGGAGAAGTTTCCAGGCACTTCCTTTGCTTTCTTGCCGGCGGACATCGTTAGCCAGATTCTCAACTTCGGG
>JAGWPH010000134.1 GCA_028870615.1 Betaproteobacteria bacterium | reverse complement strand
GGCGTTTCCAGTGGGCCGTGGGCCGACCCCAAACCGGGAGCCCATGTGGCACGGGCGGCCCTGTTCCAGTTGTTTGCCGAAGTGGAAGGCGGGGCGCTTTGCCCCACCACCATGACCTACGCCTGCGTGCCTGCCCTCAAGCGCGAACCAAAGCTTGCCGCGACCTGGCTGCCCAAGGTGCTTTCACCCGAGTATGACCCCCGCTTCCTGCCAGGACCCCAAAAAACAGGTGCCACCCTGGGGATGGGCATGACCGAGAAGCAGGGGGGATCGGATGTGCGTTCCAACACCACGTTCGCCGAGCCGGCAGGTCGCGATGCATGGGGAGAGATTTACAGCCTCACCGGCCACAAATGGTTTCTCTCGGCCCCCATGTCGGATGCCTTTCTGGTGCTTGCCCAGACGGAGCCGGGGCCCTCCTGTTTTTTTGTGCCGCGTTTTCTTCCCGATGGCACCGTCAACGCCATCCGCATCCAGCGTCTCAAGGACAAGCTGGGGGACCGCTCCAATGCAAGCTCGGAAGTGGAGTTCTGGAATGCCCAGGGCTGGCTCGTGGGTGAAGCCGGGCGCGGCATTCCCACCATCCTCGAAATGGGCACCTGGACCCGGCTGGACTGCGTGCTGGGCAGCGCGGGGCTGATGCGGGGGGCCACTGCCATCGCGCTCCATCACGCCCACCATCGCAGCGCCTTTGGCAAACCGCTGGTGCAGCAGCCGTTGATGATGAACGTGCTGGCGGACCTGGCGCTGGAAACGGAAGCCGCCCAGTCCCTGGCCCTGCGACTGGCTGGCGCTTTCGACCGCCGCAGCGACGAACGGGAAGCCCTGCTGATGCGCATCCTGACCCCCGCCGCAAAATACTGGGTCTGCAAACGGGGCCCGACCCTGGCGGCCGAAGCCATGGAAGTGCTGGGTGGCAATGGTTACGTGGAAGAAAACCAGGCGGCGGGGATCTATCGCCAGATTCCTGTCAATTCCATCTGGGAAGGCTCGGGTAACGTGATGTGTCTGGATGTCCTGCGCGCGCTTCGCAAACATCCGGAGACGGTCAACGCGCTGCTCTCCGAGATCGAGCCTGCGCTGGGGCGGCATGAGGCGTTCGACCGTCATGTATCCTGGCTCAAGGACAGCCTGCTATCCCGGGAACACAGTGAAGCTTCCGGCCGCAGGCTCACCCAGGGCATCGCCCTGGGCACGCAGGGCGCCTTGCTGCTGCGTCACGCCCCCGGGGATGTTGCAGGGGCTTTCTGTGCTTCCCGCTTCGGCAGCGACGCGGCGCATTCCTGCGGGACCTTCGGCAACCTTCTTCCCTCGCACAACCTCGAAGGACTGATTGCGAGGGCCTGGCCACTGGGGGATTGAAAACAGTTGGGGTCAGACCCCAACTGTTTTCAATCCCAATGCTTCTGCGGGGCGTATGTCTGTTGAACCGTTACCAGGAGGAGAATTGGACTTGCGCGATGTTGATGACCAACCTGTGTTGGGCACTTTGCTGGGGGCACTCAAGACACCGGACGCCGACGACCTCATCACCGGAGATAAGGGCTTGCTGGCGCTGGCTGACCGCTACCCGATCGTAGACTCCGCAAAGTTCTGGACAACACACGCGGGGCCCTGACCCCATGCCTTTCTGTCAAAACCGGAATCCCAGCTTCATGCTGATTGACCGGGCCGTACCGGTCCTGTCCCACTCCGCATCCAGATTGCTGAAACCCAGATTGAGATCGGTGCCAAGAAACACTTTGTTCTGGGTGAAATTTTCTGCGGCAAGCCCGCCCACATTGGCCGTGCTGCTCACCCAGACCTCGCCGATCCCGGCATAGGGCGTGAGCAGGGCAAAGCCCTTGGAAACCGACAGGTCCATGCTCTTGGTATCCAGCGCCATCTGGCTGACGCCGCTTAACCGGGTGAATGCGCCCCGAATGGCCACGGCAGGCTCCGTGGCGCCTCCACCCAGAAGGGCATAACGGAGCTCCCCTCCGTACAGCGAGATGTTGGAGGTGGGATCCTTGGCATAAAACGCGCCCACATCGATGCCGAAGGGCAATCCCTTTTCGATCTGTAGTCGGGGCAGGTACAAACTGCTGACTGAACTCCCGCCATCGGTGATTTTGCCCCACAGCGCCGAACTCCTTGCCATGTCGGTCTGGGTGAAACCAACTCCCACATCAAAACCCAGAAGGCCCAGCGGGGTTGCCGGCTCCAGCGGCTTGTAGCTCAAGGCCGAGCCCAGGTCTTCAGAGAGCGCGCGAAACCCGGTCTGGTTTAACGCCCCAAGGTTGTTGATGTTGTTCGCGGCAAACGCAGCGGGCAGAAAGCAGAGCAGGATGCAACATAAGGGGACTGGTTTTTTCATATTTATAACCTCGAAGGTCAAAAAGTTGAAGTCTGGAACTACCACAACGAACTGTCGTACAAGCACACCCGGCGCACCGGCCGGTTTCTCTCCTCCTACGATCTCCACCGGTACACGGCCGGCGTCACCAGGGAAGGCCTGAGCCTTCATTCCCACACGGTTCGGGCGATCAGCGAGGCGTTGGTAACGCGCCGCAAACAGTTCAAGCGTACCAGACTGGCCTGGCGCAAGTCCGGGAGCGCGCGTCGAAGTCAGGTGTGCACGCAATTCGAAGAGACCCAAACCAAGCAGCGCACCATCGGCGAGTTTCGTTATGCAGCGGAAAGCTGGAATATCGAGCGGCGCATCGTAACGCGTCTGGAGTGTGGTTCGCAAGGCACGAATCCACGCTTCGTGGTGACCAATCTTACGCACGACGCCGTCACCGTTTACGATCAAATCTACTGCCAGCGCGGCGAAGCCGGGAACCGGATCAAGGAAACCCAACTCGACTTGTTCGGCACGCGCGCATCGAGCCATAAGTTCGCCGCCAACTGGCTGCGGCTGATGCTGGCGGCGTTGGCCTGCACGCTGATGCAGCGATTCCGTACATTGGCCTTGGCGGGCACGGAATTGGCACGTGCGCCCGCCGCCACGATCCAGGTGAAGTTGCTCAAGATCGGCGGCGCGATTGTGCGCAATACGCGTCGCATTAAAATCCTGCTGGCGTCGCATCACCCGATGCGTGAAACTTTCCTCGCCGCCGCTCGCGCACTCGCTCCATAAACCCATCGAAGTGCTGTCCCCGGCACGTGATAAACAACGGGGGTTGGGGGAGGTTCGTCCGAAATTCCGGATTTGCCTATTTCTTGAGCAGCAATCGTGGCTGAAGTCGTTGGCGGCTACGTTTCGCGGCAAATGGTGCGAACAATTGGAGACTGATGAAATATCCGGCTTAGGGATCCCAAGGGCCTTAAAATACACGAAAGATTGCTATATACTGATGCAGTATACAATTTATTCAGGAGATTGCCGTGGCGACCAGCACAGTATTTACCAACAATCGCACCCAGGCTGTCAGGCTACCCGCGGACTTGCGCTTGCCGGAGGGCGTCAAACTGGTCAGCGTCCGTGCGCTTGGACATGAGCGAATTATTTCGCCGTTGTCCGAGACATGGAACAGCTTCTTCGTAAACGGCCCCTTGGTTTCAGAAGATTTTATGGAAGAGCGGGCGTCGCAGCACCAACCAGAACGGGAAGCTTTCTGATGCTGAAGTATCTTCTTGATACCAACATCGTTATCTATGTCATTAAGCGCCGCCCGATCGAGGTGCTGGACACTTTCAATGCCAATGTCTCCCGCATGGCGATCTCTGCAATTACATTGGCCGAACTGTTGCACGAGGTCGAGAAAAGCAGCCAGCCAGCGGCCAACTTCGCTGTAGTGGAAGATTTCTGCAGCCGGCTGGACGTGTTGCCTTACACCGCAAAAGCTGCACAGCACTATGGTTCAATTCGAGCAGATCTTGAACGTTCCGGCCAATCCATCGGAGTGAATGATCTGCACATTGCAGCGCATGCCCGCAGTGAAGGCTTAATCGTGGTTAGCAACAATAACCGGGAGTTTTCGCGGGTTCCCGCGCTTCAGGTCGAAAACTGGATTTAACAGGGGGACAGGCCTCGATTAATTTTTAATTGAGGGCCTGTCCCCTGTCTTTGCTTGATCGGTTTGATCTTGACCCTTCTGCGCTTCCCGGCGCGCCACAAATCGTATTGCGATTGGGCCCGCAACCACGATTCGGCACTGCCGCCCAACCATTGGGATAACCGGATCGCCATGTCGGCGCTGATGGCTGCGCGGCCATTGATCATGCGTGACAGGGTGACACGTGCCACCCTGAGCTGTTCTGCGGCATCAGTCACAGTCAACCCAAGATCGGGGAGCACATCCTCCTTGAGGACCTTACCCGGATGCGGGGGGTTATGCATGCGGCTCATTTTCAAATCACTCCCGATGGCTGTCCTGATAGTCCACGGCTTCTGCGTCCTCACCTTCAAAACGGAAGGTCAGATGCCAGTTGTCTTTGACCCAGACTGACCCCTGTCCGGTGGAGATCTGCCGTAGCCGCCATCCCGGCCTGTCCATGTCCTGCACACTGGCGGCAACATTCAGGATCGATAGCTGACGTGCCAGTTTTTTTGCATGACCGGGAGGGATATCCCCCTTGCTGCCGGCAAGAAAGAAATTTTCAAGCGCTTTGTGTGCGAAACTTTTGATCATGCCATGTGTATCGTATAACGCATCACATTACAATTCAAGCGATTTTATGGGGGTTCAATAATCCGGCAATTTCCTTTCAGCCACCCCCTTTAATTTGCATTCAGGGGTGAATTAAGGAAAGAAATGCGGCTATTTTCCCCCTTAATCTTCTGCATCAGGGCAGATTGCTGCATTGCAGTATCTTTCGGGATCTCAAGGGATTCCCCTTCTGAAATACCCGTTAACTTCGCCGAAAATCCATTGAATATCGTCTATTTCCAGCGATAGCCTTTGAGGCCAGACCTCCGCAGACGGAGGTCTGGCCCCCTGGTGTCGACCCCCGATTCCCCCAATTTTCATCAAAAAACACGATTTTTCGTTAATTCATACTTTATATGCGCTCGAAGTATTCCTGCATTAACTTTTAATGTATGATGCAACCCATTGACTGATATATAAAATCGACAAGCTGACAAGATTATGATCTGACGCCAAGGTGATGATG
>JAGWPH010000133.1 GCA_028870615.1 Betaproteobacteria bacterium | reverse complement strand
GCCAGATTTGCCGTGGTGATTTTCTCCGCCTGAGGCTGTTCCAACATGGCCGCCAGGGTTTGCAGAATTTCGTTGCGCCGCTCGCCGGGTTTCGTGGTCATGCTTTCGCTCCTTGGCATTGTTCTCTTGATGGCCACTAACAGCGGATGGTACACCACACTGTCCGGGACAGGCATCCGGCCATGCTAGAATGGCCGCATTTGATTCACGCTACTGTACAGACCTAAGGACAAGATTGTGGCAGGACATTCCAAATGGGCCAATATCAAGCACAAGAAAGCCGCGGTTGATGCCAAGCGCGGCAAAATCTTTACCCGCCTGATCAAGGAAATTACGGTGGCCGCCCGTATTGGTGGCAATGAGGCAGGCAGCAACCCACGGTTGCGTTTGGCGGTGGACAAAGCGTTTGAACAGAACATGCCCAAGGATACCGTAGAGCGCGCAATCAAGCGTGGCAGTGGCGACCTGGAAGGTGCCAACTACGAAGAGGTGCGTTACGAAGGCTACGGCATCAATGGGGCAGCGATCATGGTGGATTGCCTGACAGACAACAAAATTCGTACGGTGGCTGACGTGCGCCACGCTTTTACCAAGTTTGGCGGCAACCTTGGCACCGACGGTTCGGTGGTTTTTCTGTTTACGCATTGCGGCCAGATGGTTTTCCCTCCTGGGACGAACGAAAATCGCCTGATGGAAGCGGCCCTGGAGGCGGGAGCTGATGATGTGGTGACCAACGAGGATGGCAGCATCGAGTTGATTACGCCGCCTTACGAATTTTCGACCATCAAGGCGGCGCTGGAAAAAGCCGGGTTTAAACCGGAATTTGGCGAAGTGACAATGAAGCCACAAAACGAGACTGAATTTTCCGGGGACGATGCGAGTCGGATGCAGAAGTTGCTGGAAGCCCTGGAAAACCTGGATGACGTCCAGGCGGTCTATACCACTGCTGTATTCGCGGAATAACCAGTTACAAAGGAGACGCTCATCCGTATCTTGGGTATTGATCCGGGACTAAGGATCACGGGATTTGGCGTGATTGATACGGAAGTCACGGGGTCGAGCTTGCGCTATGTGGTGAGCGGCTCCATTCGTAGCCCCCAGCGGGCCCCGTTGCCCGAGCGACTGAAGGCACTGTTCGACGGGATTACCGAAGTCATAGACACACATCAACCGGATGTTGTTGCCGTGGAGCTTGTATTTGTGAATGTCAATCCGCAATCTACCTTGCTGCTCGGCCAGGCACGCGGTGTTGCCATAGCGGCCGCTGTGGCGCAAGGTCTGCCGGTGGCTGAATATACGGCACTGCAGGTCAAGCAGGCTGTGGTGGGGCACGGTCATGCATGCAAGGAACAGGTGCAGACCATGGTGATGCGTTTGCTGCAACTTCCAGAAGCCCCGCCTCCTGATCCATCCGATGCCCTGGCCTGCGCCATTCGCCATGCGCACGAAGGACGCCAGGCGATGGCGCTTCCGCTGGCCGGACTTAAAGTGCGACGCGGTCGTTTGGTGCTGCGATGATTGGTCGTTTGGCCGGCCTGCTGCTGCAAAAGAATCCCCCCCTGATCCTGCTGGAGGTGCATGGGGTAGGTTATGAAGTGGACGTGCCCATGAGCACTTTCTACGATCTGCCTGCGCTGGGACAACCAGTGACACTGTTCACCCACCTTGTGGTGCGCGAGGATGCCCATCTGCTGTTTGGCTTTCTGACCGAATCTGAGCGTGCACTGTTCCGGCAGTTGCTTAAAATCAGCGGGGTTGGGCCACGTCTCGCCCTGTCGGTCCTGTCTGGACTTTCTGTGGCCGATTTGACCGATGCCGTGACGCGCCAGGATAGCGCTCGCCTGATCCGGATTCCGGGTGTGGGTAAAAAAACTGCCGAGCGTCTGTTGCTGGAACTCAAGGAGAAACTGGCGCCCTTGACCGGTGCTGCGGTGCCTGTAGGGGCTCCCCTTTCCAGCACGAACGAGATTAGCCATGCGCTTGCCGCCCTTGGCTATAATGACCGTGAAGCGGTCTGGGCGATCAAGCAATTGCCCGCAGACTTGCTCCTGGAAGAGGGGATCCGACGCGCCCTGAAGCTGTTGTCCCGCATGGAATAACATGATCGAAACCGACCGATTGATGGCTGCCGCTCCGGCATCACCCCAGGAAGAAGTCCTTGAGCGGGCGCTCCGACCCCGCCTGCTGGACGACTATGTGGGCCAGGAAAAAATTCGTTCCCAACTGGAAATTTTCATTGAAGCAGCACGGCGTCGTAAAGAGCCGCTCGACCATGCCCTGTTATTTGGACCCCCCGGGTTGGGCAAAACCACCCTTGCGCACATCATCGCGCGCGAAATGGGCGTCAACCTGCGCCAGACTTCGGGGCCGGTACTGGAGCGTGCTGGAGATCTCGCGGCACTGCTGACCAATCTTGAGCCTAATGATGTGCTTTTCATTGACGAGATTCATCGCCTCAGTCCGGTGGTGGAAGAAATTCTATACCCTGCCCTGGAAGATTTTCAGATTGACATCATGATCGGGGAAGGCCCCGCTGCGCGTTCCGTAAAACTCGACCTGCCGCCGTTTACGCTGATTGGAGCCACGACCCGTGCGGGCATGCTCACCAATCCGCTGCGCGACCGCTTTGGCATTGTGGCGAGACTCGAGTTTTATACCGTGGAGGAGCTGGCACAGATTGTGGCGCGTTCAGGCCGCCTGCTTGAGATGGTGATTGATGCCAACGGCACCAACGAAATTGCGCGTCGCTCCCGCGGTACACCGCGTATAGCCAATCGGCTGCTTCGTCGTGTGCGCGATTATGCCGAGGTCAAAGCTTCCGGAGAAGTCACGCAGAGCGTTGCCAATGCCGGGTTGCACATGCTGGATGTGGATGTGATGGGGCTTGACATGATGGACCGCAAATTGCTGTTGACTGTCATCGAGAAGTTTTCCGGTGGACCGGTGGGCGTGGATAACCTGGCGGCTGCGATTGGTGAAGAACGCGATACCATCGAAGACGTCCTGGAACCTTATCTGATTCAGCAGGGGTATTTGCAGCGAACCACTCGGGGTCGAATTGCCACTGTGCTGGCCTACCAGCATTTTGGGTTGCCGACGAGTCAGGGAACGCCTACGTTATTGTAGATATTTTCATGAAGCCGAATAAAACAACGGTGACGCTGCGCATCTATCATGAAGACACGGATTCGGGAGGGGTGGTGTACCACGCCAATTACCTGCGCTACATGGAACGGGCGCGCACTGAATGGATGGGGGAGCGCGGCTTTGATCATGATCGGGTGGCGCAGGAACTGGGCATATTGTTCGTGGTGCGCTCGGTGAATATCAAGTATCTGCGCCCAGCGCGCCTGGGCGATTATTTGCGGGCAAGTGCGGAACTGGTGGAAATGCGCCATGGCATGATGACCTTTGACCAACGTGTGACCTGCGGTGATGTGGAATTGACGCGCGCGCAGGTCAAGGTGATCAGTGTCAGTCTGAAAAATTTCAAATCGGTCAGCGTGCCCGACAGCATGCGCCAAGCCTTGGGGGTTACTGCGTGAACGTTACCACGGATATTTCTTTGCTCTCGCTGGTTACCCATGCCAGCGTGCTGGTCCAGATCGTGATGGGTTTGCTGCTGGTCGTGTCCTTGATGTCGTGGGCCTACATCTTCATGAAAATGCTGACTGTGCGCCGTGCGCGGCGCGAGACTGGCCAGTTTGAAGATAGTTTCTGGAGCGGCACGGACCTCAACACACTCTATCAACGGACTGCTGCCAATAGTGTCGATACCGGTTCGTTGGAACGCATCTTCGAAGCGGGATTCCGCGAGTTTCTGCGCCATCGTACAGGGGGCACTCAGGAAGCTACCGCTGTTACGAGTGGCGTACAGCGCGCCATGAAAGCCACGTATCAGCGCGAAATGGACGCGCTGGAATCCCACTTGGCATTTTTGGCCACTGTAGGTTCGGTCAGCCCTTATGTGGGATTGTTCGGGACGGTGTGGGGCATCATGAACGCATTTCGCGGACTGGCCAACGTGGGACAGGCCACCCTGGCGCACGTGGCGCCAGGCATTGCTGAAGCCCTGGTGGCCACGGCCATGGGGTTGTTTGCGGCGATTCCGGCCGTGGTGGCCTACAACCGCTACGCACACGAAATCGACCGCCTGGCCATCCGTTTTGAAAGTTTCATGGAAGAATTTTCCAATATCCTGCAACGGCAGATCAAACCAACCAACGGGCGCTAGACCATGCTTCGCAAACCCCGTCGCATGATGAGCCAGATCAATGTGGTGCCTTACATTGATGTGATGCTGGTATTACTGGTCATCTTCATGGTGACGGCTCCCCTGATCAATCCGGGACAGGTTGATCTGCCTTCTGTGGGACAGAATCTTGCCGAGCCACAGCAACCGATTCAGGTGATGTTGCGACCGGATGGCAGTCTAAGCGTACTCGATCCGCTCAAAGGGCAGGGCGAAACCCCGGTGGCACGTGGTCAACTGGTGTTGTTGCTCAAAACCAGACAGCAAAGCCAACCGGACCAACCGGTGGTGATTGCAGCAGATCGCAACGTTCGCTATGAGGAAGTCCTGCGCCTGATGGATTTGTTGAAACAGGCGGATGTGAAGCGGATCGGACTGCTGGCGCGACCGAGGTCCAGTTGAATCGGCGTCTCTCCGCCGAACGCGGTGCGGGTCGCTGGGCCTGGCCGCTGGCGATTTTGGTGCATGTCCTGTTTGTGATGGTACTGGTGTTTGGCGTGGCGTGGCAGCACCAGGTAACCGCCCCCGTCGAGGCCGAACTGTGGTCCGAGCTACCTGCTCCAGCTACGGTAACCAAGCCGCCGCCACCGTTGCCGCCAGTAAAGGCGGCCTCTCCGCCACCCAAGCCTTCCGAGTCCGTCAAGCCGCCGCCGCAGGCCCCTTCTGCGGCAGATATCGCACTCAAGAAAAAGAAAGAAAAGGAACTTGAAGCGCAAAAGCAGACTCAGAGGCAGGAGCGCGCACTTGCCGACCAGATCCATCAGCAGCGTGTCGAAGCCCTGAAGGAGCAACAACAGGATGATGCCCGGCGCGCCCAGGAGCAAGAGCGGCGCAAAAAGGCCGCGCAACTCGCCAAAGCCGCTCAGGACGCCAAAGCCG
>JAGWPH010000132.1 GCA_028870615.1 Betaproteobacteria bacterium | reverse complement strand
GTAGCCATTCCCCCTGTGGAGGTTTCGCCGGTACCCACCGGGGTCCCCAAGACAGGCTACATGATCGAATCCATGGTGAGCGCCATCGTGCACAACATCTGGGCCGATATCAATGGCCATTCGGCCGACAGCAAAGCCACCTGGAATGCCTTTTGTTTGGCCGATATGGGAAACACCGGCGCGGCCTTCGTGGCGCTGCCGCAAATTCCGCCACGCAACGTCAACTGGTTCAAGAAAGCACGCTGGGTGCACTGGGCCAAGGTCGCGTTCGAAAAGTATTTCATTTACAAGATGAAGCAGGGTAATTCTGAACCCATCTACGAAAAGCATGTTCTGAAGTGGATGGGCATTGAACGTCTGCAGGATAAGCACTAGGAGGGCATGGCGTCATGGGTTTTTTTTCGCATTTCATGGCAGCGGTTAGCGGTAAAGAAGCAGTCGAACTCCCGGCCAACGCCCAGTTGATTGACGTGCGGTCCCATGCCGAATTCGTGACGGGCCACGTTGACGGGGCATTCAACCTGCCGCTTGATCGGTTCAATCACGATATTGCGCGTGTGGTCTCCGATAAGACCACGCCGGTTATACTGTGTTGCCGCTCCGGAGCCCGCTCAGGTCATGCGTTGTCCGTCATGCGCCAGATGGGTTACCAGCAGGTTTTCAATGGGGGAAGTGTGGGGGCTTTGGCCCTGCGACTCAGCAAGGATATTCGACGCGGATCCTGACCTGGCTGCACGGTTACAAAACGGGTCATTGAATAACCATTAACAACTCTGGAGAACAAATCATGGAAAAAAATGTAGGAGGTATCGATCGGGTGCTGCGTATCGTGGTGGGAGTGGTGTTGATAGGCGCTGCTGCAACCGGCAAGATCGGTGCCTGGGGATGGATTGGTGTATTGCCCTTGCTGACGGGGTTGTTTAGCTTTTGTGGGGCCTATAAATTATTGGGGCTGTCTACCTGCCCTCACAAAAAGGCTTAGGGCTTACACATAGCGGGCGATAAATGCCTGCTCCAGACCGGCTGGCAGCGGCATGCGTACTTCGTGACCGCTGCCGGGGGCGAACTCTACTGCGGTGCCTTCACGGTTTTGCAGTATTTCCAGCAGCACTTCGCGGTTCCCGCTTGGATGGATGATCTCCAGCCGGTCTCCAATGCCAAACCGGTTCTTGACGGCAATCCGGGCCATGCCATCTGCTTCATAGCCCAGCACATCGCCCACATACAGGCTGCGGTCCGATTCAGAATGGCCGCGCAGGTAATTCTGGTAATCCTGATCGGGGTGACGCTCATAAAACCCGCTGGTATAGCCCCGATTGGCCAAGCCTTCCAGGGCACTCAGGAGGCGCGGGTCGAGAGGTTTGCCGGCAACGGCATCGTCGATGGCCTGGCGATAGGATTGGCAAGTGCGCGCCACATAATAGGATGATTTGGTGCGCCCCTCGATTTTCAGGCAGTTGATCCCGATGGCCACCAATTGCTCCACATGCTCTATCGCCCGAAGATCCTTTGAATTGAGGACGTAGGTACCATGCTCATCTTCTTCAATCGGCATAAACTGCCCGGGACGCTGGGCTTCCTCGAGAAGACAGATGTCTCCCGTCGCATTTTCCCCGGCCGGTTTGACCTTGTAATCCCAGCGACAAGAGTTCGTGCAGGAGCCTTGATTGGGATCGCGGTGGTTGAAATAGCCTGACAACAAACATCGCCCGGAGTAGGCGATGCACAGGGCGCCATGGACGAATACTTCCAGCGCCATGTCGGGGCATTCCTGGCGAATCTCGGCAACTTCGTCCAGTGACAATTCACGCGACAGAATGACGCGTGAAACGCCAACCTGCTTCCAGAAACGGATCGCGGCATAGTTGACCGTATTGGCCTGGACTGAAAGATGGATCGGCATGTCGGGCCACTTTTCCCGAACCATCAGGATCAGGCCAGGGTCCGCCATGATCAGCGCATCTGGCTGAAGGGCAAGGACGGGTGCCATGTCGGACAGGTAGGTCTTGATTTTGGCGTTATGGGGCAGGATGTTGCTGACCAGGTAGAACCGTTTGCCCAGCGCATGCGCCCTTGCGATGCCGGCAGCAAGGTTGTCCAGCTTGCCAAAATCGTTGTTGCGCACGCGCAAGCTGTAACGGGGCTGCCCCGCGTAAATGGCGTCGGCGCCAAAACGGAAGGCGGTCTCGAGCATTTCGAGTGATCCCACAGGGGCGAGCAATTCGGTTGGACAGGGGTTAGTGGACATGGGGCAGGTAAGCCATGAGTTGCTGCGGCTGATCGATCAATCCCAGGGCATGCCATTCTTCGGGCGGACGGCCCGAACCCAGATATCCATAACGAGCCACCACCCCCCCCATGCCCGCAGCCTGGGCCGCCTGCATGTCGCGTTCATCATCACCCACGTAGATCATACGCCCGGGGCTCAGTTCCATTTCGCGGGCAGCGCCCAGCAGGGGGTCGGGATAAGGCTTGGGTTTGGCGTAAGTATCTCCGCTGACAACGCAGGCTGCACGTTTGGCGAGTCCCAGATGGGCGACCAGAGGATCTGTGAAACGCGCCAGTTTATTGGTAACGATTCCCCAGGGCAGGCCTCGTGCATCGAGATGGGTGAGCAACTGGGGGATGCCTGCAAACAGGACGGTGTGTCGGCACAGGTTGTCCCGATACAGTATCAGGAATTCGTCCCGCAGCTCTTCAAAATAGGGGTCGCCGGGTTGTACGCCGAAACCGATTTCGAGCAACCCGCGTGCGCCATGGGAAGCCTGGGGGCGCAGGCGCTCGATTGTGATCGGATCCCGGTCATAGCGGGATAACAAAATGTTCAAGGCATAAGCCAGGTCAGGAGCGGTATCAGCGAGGGTACCGTCGAGGTCAAACAGGATGCCTTGAATCACAATGGCTGGCAGCGCACCAGGTAGTTGACACTGGTGTCCTGCCCAAGAAAATAAGTTTTGCTGAAAGGGTTATAGCCCATGCCCCTGAAAGCCTCGACCTGGAGGCCGGCATGACGCGCCAGTCGGGCCAGTTCAGAAGGCTTGATGAAGCGGCCATAGTCATGGGTGCCGCGCGGGAGTAATTTCAGTACGTATTCCGCACCAATGATGGCCATCACATAGGATTTAAGGTTGCGATTCAGGGTGGAAAAGAAAGCCTGACCGCCCGGCTTGAGAAGCGTCGCACAAGCCTGGATGATACTGGCGGGATCCGGCACATGTTCCAGCATTTCCATGCAGGTTATCACGTCAAAACTGGCAGGTTGTTGGGCCGCCAGCGCCTCGGCACTGACGAGTCGGTAATCCACCCGGATACCGGTTTCCAGCAAATGCAACCGGGCCACTCCCAAAGGCTTTTCCGCCAGATCGATGCCTGTGACGACAGCCCCCTTGCCGGCCATGGACTCCGCCAGAATGCCGCCACCACAACCTACGTCCAGAACCCTTTTGCCGCTCAGCGCCACCGATTCATCAATCCACCCCAGGCGGAGTGGATTGATGTCATGTAGTGGTTTGAACTCGCTGTTGGGGTCCCACCACCGGTGAGCCAGCGCACTGAACTTGGCCAGTTCGGCAGGATCCTGATTACTCCTTGCCAAACCAGACGTCCGCACGACGGTTCTTGGCGCGACCTTCCTTGGTTTTGTTGCTGGCTACCGGATCACGCAGGCCATGACCTTCGGTGTGAATCTTGTTAGCCGGGACGCCTTTGCTTACCAGATACGCCTTGACAGCATCGGCACGGCGTTCCGACAGCCCCTGGTTATACTCGGCGGTTCCGATGGAGTCGGTGTTACCCACCACTTTGATGCTGCTGACCCCAATGCCGCCACCTTCAAATTTGGTGCGCTTAAGCTCGTTGTCAATAGCTGTCTTGCCTTCAGGTTTCAGCACGGACTTGTCAAAGTCGAACAAGGCATCGGCAGAGAGGGTGATATCGGGAGCGGCAACAGGAGCCGGTTTGGGCGTGGGTGCAGGCGCGGGAGCGGGTGGAGGCGGCATGGGGGCGACCGTTCGGGCAACCACGGGGGCTTCCTGGCCGCATTCAGTGGTGGGTTGGGAAGAGACATCATTTGCTCCCGTTCCCCAGCACTCGCCATAGTTGTTATGAACCACTGTACCTGAGCCAACAGAATGCACAATGGCAGGGTAGGAATCCTCGAGTGCGGTGGCCGCGGAGGAAAATGCCATGGCGAAAATCATTAAAACCAGGCTCTGGATTAATGCGGTCGGTTTATAGTTCTTATCGTGTTCAAGGGGCTTCATGTTATTTTCTCCTTAGGAGGACGACTTTAAAGATAGGGGCAGGCAAAAACACCGCTTGGGGTTTGATTATAAAGGATTCTGAAAGGTTCTGGTTGTGTTAAGATTTGACGGTTTAATCCTAATAAATCGCCTATCTGCTGCAATGCAACCTATGATCCCATTTGCCAAGGAAACACTCCCCGTCAGTCTTGAAGACGAAATGCGTCGTTCCTATCTGGAATACGCCATGAGCGTCATCGTGGGACGTGCTCTACCCGATGTTCGTGATGGCCTTAAACCAGTGCATCGGCGCGTGTTGTTTGCCATGCATGAATTGTCCAACGACCACAACAAGCCTTATAAGAAGTCGGCGCGTATCGTCGGTGATGTCATCGGTAAATACCACCCCCATGGCGATACGGCGGTCTATGACGCCATCGTGCGCATGGCGCAGGATTTTTCGTTGCGCTATCCCTTGGTGGACGGGCAAGGTAACTTCGGCTCCGTGGACGGCGACAACCCGGCG
>JAGWPH010000131.1 GCA_028870615.1 Betaproteobacteria bacterium | reverse complement strand
TCTCCTTGAGATATTTAGTACGATAGTCAAGGTTGTCTCCATGTTTTTTCATGTCCCGATAAAGCGCACGAATGCTCACCAGAAAAATGAACGGATAGAATATAAACATCAAAACAACGGACGCCTTACTTATTTTTGTGCGCTTTATCTCAATTGATTTGAATCCTGCAATTCCCCCTAGTGCTTTCAATTGTTGCATCCCTATCAGCCACAAATGCCCATAATATTTTCCATTACCAGCCGTGTCACGACCCCATATGCCATCTACAGAACCCCAAGGGCAGGCCTTGAGATTTTCACTTTCAAAGAATAAATAACTAAGCCGCGCTTCAAGAGAGCTCCTGCTTGGCGTTGTGATAAAAAGCTCTCCGCCAGGCTTTAGAACCCTATATATTTCTTGAAGTGCAAATAATTGATTGGGCAGATGCTCGATGACTTCTTGAAGAATCACCAGGTCTGCCGATTCGTCAGGTATGGGTAAACGCTGTTGAACGTCAGCGAAGCGAGCGCGATCATCCAGTTTGTAATATTCGGGAATAATGTCAAAGGGTGAAACTATGGCGCCCATCTTCCTGAGAAGATAAGTCGTTCTGCCATCGCCACAGGCAAGGTCAAGTACCAGCTTTCCTTTTAAATCGCCGCGCATCAGTAAAATTTTAGAGGCATCTGCAAACACCCCGTTTTCCAACGCGTCCTGGAATGGCGACGCTTCTTTAGATTGATTCATATTTAAGTTTTCCAACAGCAGAGCTCCATTGTTTTTTTGTGGATTAAGAAGTGGGTTGCCTTCAAAAGCTTCCAGAAACATTGTGATACATAGCCGCAACCCTATTTCGGATACATTAATCTTTCGAGGCTGAACCTTCTGTTCAGAGCATTCGCAACATCACAATAATTAAGCCTAGGAGATTCCTGATGAAACTAACAAAAATTTTCACCCCATTCTTGCTTGGGGTGTCTTTCTACTTCATGGCGATTCCCATATCGTATTCTTATGCGCAGCAGGAAGAAGACATAACCATTATCGACACTTTACACCCCACGCTGTACATGAACGGTGGTTTTGGCAAGGACGAAGCAGACTTTATGCGTAGAGCCGGGAGGGACTTTGGCCTGCGCCTGGATTTTTCCGAACGTAAGGATAATGAATTCGTTGCAGATGTAAGACTCATCATCGAAGATGCAAATGGCGTACCTGTTTTCGTGCTTCCTTACGCCGGTCCGATGACCAACATTATGCTTCCTGAAGGCAAATATCGCATTCTGGCCTCATACAGAGGCAAGACAGAAATACATACCGTGACCATAAAGGGTAAGGGTGGCACTGACGTCCAGTTCCACTGGACCGGGCAACCCAGGCACTGAACTGATGAAGTCCTGAAAATATTGGCGCGTTGCCGGCACTGCTTTATCCATGGAGTGCTGGCCTCTGCGCCAACATCCTAGCCCTCCAGTCGCCAAATTTCCTTCGCATATTGAGTGACCGTTCGGTCACTTGAAAATCCTCCCATATAAGCAACATTGAGAATGGCTTTTCTGGCCCAGGAATCGGAATCTTCAAAATGTCGATCAACAATGTCCTGAGCGTTGATGTATGAGGCGTAATCCGCCAGTAGTAAATAAGCATCACCATGCTGCAGAAGGCTGTCGACAATGGATCGATACCGATGAGGCTCATCCGGCGAGAAAAATCCGGATGAAATCATGTCAAGGACAGCTTTCAACTCGGCATTGGCATTGTAAACATCCATGGGTTGGTAATTCTGCGAGCACTGCTTCGCCCGGGCTGCATCCAGGCCGAAAATGAAGATATTGTCTTCACCCACGGCTTCCAGAATTTCAATATTGGCGCCATCCAGGGTTCCGATGGTCAAGGCACCATTCATGGCAAGCTTCATGTTTCCTGTTCCGGAAGCCTCAGTACCGGCAGTGGAAATCTGTTCGGAGAGATCGGCCGCCGGAATGATATCCAGCGCGGTGGAAACATCATAGTTGGGAATGAACACCACCTTGAGTTGTTGGTTAACAACCGGGTCGTTATTGACGATGTCTGCGATATCGTTGATCAGTCGGATGATGCGCTTGGCCATGACATATCCGGGAGCCGCCTTGCCTCCAAAAATAACGGTTCGGGGCGTGAGCTTTACATTATTGTTGCGGATCCTGTTGTAGCGCGTCACGATGTGCAGCACATTGAGCAGTTGGCGCTTGTATTCATGAATGCGCTTGATCTGGACATCAAACAGGGAATCCGGGTCAACTTCCAGCCCCAGCCTGCTCTTGATGAGTCCAGCCAGGCGGATTTTATTGGAGTGCTTTACCGCCATGAATTTTTTCCGGAATCCTGCATCTTCAGCCAATGGTGCCAGTTGGTGGAGTTGGCTGAGATCTCCAACCCATCCTTTTCCAATACAGGAGGAAATCAAATCACTCAAATGGGGGTTGGCCTGCTTTAGCCATAATCGGGGAGTCACGCCGTTGGTAATATTGATGATCCGGCCGGGAAAAAAACGATCGAAATCCAGGAAGATGGAGCGCTTCATCAATTCTGTATGGATACTGGAAACCCCGTTGACCCGGTGGCTTCCAACGATGGCAAGATGTGCCATGCGGATGTGCCTCTGGCCCTCCTCTCCAATAATTGACATGCGCTGGAGAACATCGCTGTCTCCCGGATAGCGATGCATGACATCCTTGAGGAAGCGATGGTTAATTTCAAAAATGATCTGTAAATGCCGTGGCAAGATGCGTTCAAACAAACTTACCGGCCAGGTTTCAAGCGCCTCAGACATCAAGGTGTGGTTGGTATACGAAAATACGCGCCGGGTAATATCCCAGGATTTGTCCCATTCCACATAGTGCACATCCATGAGAAGCCGCATCAGCTCTGGAATGGCGATGGAGGGATGGGTGTCGTTGAGCTGAATGGCAACTTTTTCTGGGAAGTCATCAAATGAAGAATGGTATCTTTGGAATCTGTGCAATATATCCTGCAGTGAGGCACTCACAAAAAAATGCTGCTGTTTTAACCGTAGTTCCCGGCCCACCAAGGTCGTGTCGTCCGGATAAAGCACCTTGGAAAGATTTTCCGATTCATTCTTGTCTTCAACCGATTTGATGTAGTTTCCCTCATTGAAGTATCTGAGTTCAAAATCGCGCGTCGCCTTGGCAGTCCACAACCGCAAGTTATTGACCACTTCATTCTTGTATCCGGGAACAGGGGTATCGAAGGCCATGGCCATGATTTCCTCGCCGTCAACCCAGAGATGGCGATTGTGCCCTTCATTGTCGACATACTCTATGACCCGACCAAAATATTTTACCGGGTAGATCACCTCGGGTCTGGGGAACTCCCACGGGTTGCCGTAACGCAGCCAGTTATCGGGATGCTCGACCTGCTCACCATTTTGAATGCGCTGGTTGAACATGCCATATTCATACCGGATGCCATATCCATAGCCATGCAATCCTAAAGTCGCCATGGAATCAAGAAAACAGGCGGCCAACCTTCCCAGTCCGCCGTTTCCCAAAGCGGGATCGGGTTCACTTTCACAGAGCTCATTCAGGTCCAGACCCAATTCATCCAGAAGATCCCGACATTCCTGATAAAACCCCAGATTGGAAAGGCTGTTGACCAGCATGCGTCCCGTCAGAAATTCCATTGAAAAGTAGTAAATGCGCTTTGCGTCATTGCGATAAAAGCTTCGCATTGTTTCCATCCAACGTTCTGCCAGGCGATCCCTGACAACATACGCCAAGGCATGGAACCAGTCGTGGCCGGTAGCCGTTATAGGATCCTTGCCGATGGTATAGGTCAGGCGATTTGCCAGTGAGTGCTGGAGGGTTGGTACATCAAACTCCAACTTTTGATAATTGAATACGATGGACTTCGGATCACTCTTCATTAATGTGCCTCAATGCTGTTTTAGTGAACAGGATATTGTTTGCTACCCATTTGATTCATGATTTCATTCAGTAGAGTTGAATAGGCGCCAGAAAACAGCTTTACTCCTTCCGTCAACAGGTTTTGAGTTACCACATCCAGTGAAATGTTCAGGGCGGCCAGGGTGTCCTCTACCCTTATTGCATCCTCCATGTCGCCTTCCAATGTGGCCCGTGCAGTCCCGTGGTCATTAAACGCATACAAGGTCGCTGGCGGGACCGTATTCACCGTGTCCGGGCCAATCAAGGATTCGACGTATAAGACATCGCTGTAAGAGGGGTCCTTTGTGCCTGTACTGGCCCACAGCAGTCGTTGTGATTGGGCCCCCCTTTCTGACAGTCGGCGCCAGCGTTCGCAGCTCATAAGATATTGATATTGACGGTAAGCCAGTCTGGCATTTGCAATGGCAGCCTTACCCAGAACACTACGCAGGGTGGCTTGTAACCGGGGATCATTGGTCTGCTTGATGTGGGAGTGGATCATGGCATCTATGGTGCTATCGATTCGACTGACAAAAAAACTGGCCACGCTGGCTAACTTTGCAGGGTTGCCGCCATTTATGACGAACTGTTCCAGGCCAGAAAGCCATGCATCGGCGACCCGTCCATACATGCTTCTGGAAAATAGTAATGTCACATTGACGTTAATGCCTTCGGTAAGTAGCGCGGTAATGGCAGAGAGTCCCTGCTCTGTAGCAGGAACTTTGATCATCAGATTTTCTCGGTTAACTGCTCTCCACAGTCTGTATGCTTCCGAAATGGTTCCCTCGACGTCGTAAGCAAGCCGTGGGGAAACCTCCAGCGAGACATATCCATCGCGATAGCGGGTTTGTTCATAAACCTTGCGCAAGACATCTGCGGTAGCCTGAATATCCGCAATGGCCAGTTGTTCAAAGATTTTTTCCGCGTTTGCGTGTGATTCGGAATGATTCTTAAGGTCCTTGGCATAGGCGACATCCGTGCCGATAGCTTTTTCGAAGATGGCCGGGTTTGAGGTTAACCCTTTAAGATCGGCTTCTTCGATCAAACGGTTCAGTTCACCGCTTCTGAGAAGATGCCGATCAATGTAGTCGAGCCAAATCGATTGCCCGAGTCTGCTCAGCTTTTTTAATTCATTCACAGGACCCCCCATATAGTTGTTTGCGACATTAGCCCACATTGATATGCCAAATTGTTTGCATTGGTGAAATATTGTTTAAAAACCCGCGCGGTGCTTTATTACTTTGTCATGCTCTGTAATTTGTTGAGATGAATAAACCTGAAAAACATGGACAATACGAGCATTCAAACGAACCAAACTCTAGCGGGCGTCCGTGGCTCCCAATTCGGCATCGATCTTGGCGGAGTTAAAACAGATATGGACAGAGCGGGATTGACATATGAAAATCTGCATGATTGGGCTGGGCAAGATGGGCGGCAACATGGCGACGCGTTTGTGCCGTGGTGGGGTCGAGGTTGTTGGTTATGATCATTCGCCGGAGGCCTTGAACCAATGGGTGCGTGAAGCGGGGGTCATAGCGTCAGGTTCTCCGGCAATGGCGATCTCGCAGCTTGAGGCGCCACGCATTGTCTGGATGATGTTGCCCAGTGGTTCCGTGACGGAGGACCAGATTGAAGCGCTGATCCCGCTGCTTGAAGCGGGTGACGTCATCGTGGATGGGGGCAATTCAAACTATCACGATAGCCAGCGGCGCGGGGCCCGATTGGCCGGGGAGGGCATTGGGTTCATGGACGCGGGCACCTCTGGGGGCATTTGGGGGCTGGAGAACGGGTACTGCCTCATGGTGGGTGCGGAGCCCGGGGTGGCTGCTGTTGTTGAACCGTTGCTCAGGATTCTGGCGCCTGCGCCGGACCGGGGTTGGGCCCATGTGGGGCCGGTGGGAGCCGGACATTTTGTCAAGATGGTGCATAACGGCATCGAATACGGGATGATGCAGGCGTTGGCGGAGGGTTTGACGCTGCTGGAGGGCAAGCAGGAGTTTGCCCTTGATCTTGCCAGGATAACTGCCTTGTGGCGCGAGGGCTCGGTGGTGCGAAGCTGGTTGCTTGATCTTACGGCGCAGGCCTTGCAATCTGATGCGCGGTTGGGGGGTATTGCGCCGTATGTTGCCGATTCTGGTGAAGGGCGCTGGACGGCCATTGAAGCCATCGAACAGGGTGTGGCTGCGCCCGTGTTGAGTCTTGCATTGCAGATGCGGTTCCAAAGTCAGGACGAGCGGGGCTATGGATTCAAGCTGCTCTCGCTGATGCGCAATGCCTTTGGCGGACACGCCATCAAGGGGCCCAATGAAATCACTTGAGCCCT
>JAGWPH010000130.1 GCA_028870615.1 Betaproteobacteria bacterium | reverse complement strand
GGGAAATGCCAATGACATTTTCAATCTGACCACCAACATTGACCGTCCGCCATTGGCGATTATGTTGCAGACGGCACGCCAGTACTACACGAATACCGCCTCTGGCGTTAATAATGACCCTGCTAACGGCAACACCCCGTCGTCGTCCTATGACCTCCAGGTAGTCAGCATCTTTGGCGGAGGCCACATCACGGACAATACCGGCGCTTTCATTCAATGGACCGGCAACAAGTATGGCGGCCCAAGTGACGCCAATCGATATACCGCCGCCTCAGGCATTGACAATACGGAATTCCGTTATGCCGATCGCATTTTGACAGGCGACAGCGACTTGCTCTATGGAGCTTATATCAACAATCGCGTCACCATGTCTGATGTATGGAACTCGCAGGAAAACTGGACCTCGGATTGGATCGGTTATTTCAACGGAGGTTTTAACGGTTCCACAGGATTAGCGCCCTCAACTTTTCTGCAGAGCGGATCGTCACAACACAGTGTGGCGGGCGTAGGAGCATACCTGTTCAAGGATAAGACCTGGTACGGAGAACTTGGCGTTTACAAGTCTGTCACTCATGGTCCGCTGTCAATCATTACCGCGGGTAACGGCCCCGGAGCGTCCACATTGATTGACACTTCGCCCTATATCCGCCTGGCCTACAACAAGGAATGGGGACCCCATAGCTTTCAAGTCGGGGCCCACGGCATGGTGGCGTATGCGCACAACAATGACATCCTGACGAATACCTACTCGGACTGGTCAGGCAGCGTTAATACCTATCGCGATGCCGGACTGGACGCTCAATACCAGTATGTGCTGGAGCCACATTATTTCGCAGCCCATTTCCGGTATACCCACGAAAGTATGAACAACAATGCAACCATCGGGGCTAATCCAACAGATACCCTCAATGAGACTTGGGCTGATGCAACCTATATTTACCAGGCCAAGTATGGCGCAATGCTGTTCTACCACGGTGCGACAGGAAGCAACGATGCAGTGTTGTATTCCAGCAGCCCCACTGGCAGCCCGAACTGGCAGTCCTGGATGCCAAGCCTTTTCTGGGCCCCTGTCCAGAACGTCAGAATCGGGTATATGTACACCTTTTACACCCAGCTTGGCGGCACTTCCGGGAATTCGTTGACTGCCGGAACCAGCACGTCATTGGCGCCGCATGACTTCAACACGTCCATGCTGTACGCCACCATCATTTACTAATTCAGGGGATGAATATGAAACGTATTTCGAAAATTCTGACCCTTTCCGCTGTCGCACTGACGCTGGGGGCCTGCTCCAATATTGATCGCAGCCGAAACCTGGGTAACCCCCAGGTTTCAGGGAACACCCTGGCACAACAGGTTTGCTCGATTTGCCATGGCAACATTGGGAATAATGTCAACGGCAATTCCGTTAACCCGACCTTCCCCATCCTCGCCGGTCAGCAACTCGAATACCTGGAAGCCGAGATGCGGGAATTTCATGACCACACCCGTAAGGACAAAGCGGGTCAGGACATGATGTGGGGTATTGCGCGTGACTTCACGCCAGAGCAGATCAAGCAACTGGCCGGGTTTTTCTCCAAGCAAACGCCGCTGCCCAACCCGGCTGCTGCCACCAGTGATCCTGCTATGGTCGCCGCAGGAGAGAAGATCTTCAATGAAGGGGTACTTGAAAAAGCCGTTCCTCCCTGCATGGCATGCCATGGGTCCAAAGCCGAAGGCAATGGCCCCATTCCGCGCCTCGCGGGACAACACGCGGATTATCTGTACAAGCAATTGTTGGCCTATGACAGTGATTCGCGCGAAGTGGAGATGCATGAACCCGAAAGCCAGCTGGAACGCCCCACCGGCGTTGCCATGGAGGGCGTCGCCCACGGTTTGACGGACACGCAGAAACATGAGGTAACCACCTACTTGCAGTCCATCCAATAACACACGCTTACGCCGTAAAGCTCACGCTTATCGGCACCTTTAAAACGCCCTGCCCTGTGCAGGGCGTTTTTTTTGGTGGCACGCTACTGATGAAAGTATTGTTTGACAAACAGGGAAAGAAAACGATTGCGTGCGCCCTGATAGATCGGATCGCTGAGGCTATG
This sequence comes from Betaproteobacteria bacterium, assembly GCA_028870615.1. GTDB lineage: Bacteria > Pseudomonadota > Gammaproteobacteria > Burkholderiales > Ferrovaceae > JAJZRV01. Next base: position 10,758 of record JAGWPH010000130.1, on the reverse strand, counting down.
TTCTGCTGCCAGTGTATGCACTGCATGATGCGCCTCTCCGATTTCACTGTTTTCAAGACCAGACCTGGTCAGAAAATGATCAACGCCACAGGGTGTCAAGGCCACGGCGGAACGCGCGGGACCCTCTAAGGAATTCAAGTGAGATTCAAATCGCAGGAAGGCCACCAGAACGCCCATGGCGGTGATGGGAATTGGGGATAACATTGGACGTGGGATGTGATTTTTGGCCCATACGAGAAGGTCTTGTGCCGGCATCGGCTTGGCAATGGCATGGCCCTGACCAAGATCTGCGGACAGTGCGGTTGCAGCTTCAACCAACCCGTTTGTTTCGAGGCCTTCGATGATCACCTGGCGATTGAGTGCCCGGAACATGCCTACCAGGTGGGATACCAGTTGTAGCACGGTGAGGGGATCATGTTCGGCATTGCGCACCAGACCTTGATCAATCTTGACGGCTTCGAAGGACAGATGGCGCAATCGCAACAGCGAGCTGTGTCCGGAGCCCAGATCATCTTCACTAAACTGCACCCCCATTTCGCGCCAATGTCCCATGTTTTCAGCTGTGGCCGCCAAATCCAGTTCTTCCGTCTCCAATACCTCCAGCCACAAGCGATGCCCCGGTGTCATGGGATGCGAAGATAGCCAACCTCGAGTGGCCTGCAAATAGCGTTCGCTTGCCAGGCCCTGAGGCGGAAGGTTGAGACTGATATCAATATCCAGTCCTTGTTGCCGCCAGACGGTAGAATCCTGAAGGGCCTGTTCCAGCCCCCGGCAATAGAGCTCGAACAAATCGTCTTCACCAAAAGAAGGCAAAAACTGGGCTGGTGGTAATACCGTGTTCCCAGTGTCATTTAACCGGGCCAGCGCTTCGACCTTGACCAGCTTGCCGGTCCTGAGGTCAAGCATCGGCTGGTAATGCATTTCAAGACCGCCTTCCCGCAACAGTTGTCGATGATGAAGTCGCTCGATCGCGCCCTGCAATTGCGGAGCTCCTTCAGTGGCCCGTAATCGCTCGAGTCCCAGCGACAAACTTCGCTGCAGGTGCTTCAGAAAGTCTCTATGCTGGTTACTACTGAAGCTACTCACATAAGGTGAGCTTAGCGAAACTATGGCGTAGACCTGACTCGATACATGTAAGGGTATTCCCACAGCGGAGCGTAAGCCTATCTTCATCATCAGGTCGCGTCTTGGTACATTGCTCTGATCGGTGGCCAGGTTTGGCGAAGCCTGGATTTCGCCACTGATCCATGCGCGCCCCATGGCCCCTTGTGCCTCAGGCTTGTCAGGGTCGACCGTGAAAGCAAGCTCTGGATGTGTCATAATCTGGCGGAAAAGCTGTTCTGCAACGCCGGTACTGAGCGCCTCAATCTGGAGTACGCCCGCTGCGTCGGGTCGTGCAATTGCTGCTGTGGCCACTTCCTCAAGTTCAGCCAATAAATTTGCGGCGCCTTCAATCAGCGAGCCATAATTTGGAGCGCGCCAGGCCAGTTCATCAATACGTTCCAGTACCGCATTTCTTGTTTCTGCCGCAGCCAGGTAACTCTCGAGCTGCCATCTGGAATCCTGCGATATGCGCAGGTGCAAAATGGGCAGGGCGCGGCGCAACCTGAGGCCTCCTCTCTGCCTTTGGTCCTCCAACAATTTTCGGTACAGTTCGTACGACTGCATTAATCCGGTGTTGTCGATACCAATCACAGCATGAATACGTCCGGCGCCTGTGGCCATTTCATGATGCTCTGCCTCGGATAGTGTGGGAGAGATCAGTTTTTCAAAATATGCGGCCTGTTTCAATTTAAGACGCACAAGTTCTTCCGGGGTAAGCGTTTGGAGGATTTTCCAAAAAACATCCGTTTGTGCCAAAGTGGCGTAGAAAAAGTCAACATAGCGATCTTTGACTCTCAACATGGCTTCCTGCACGGCTTCCAGAATGCCAACGGCGTCGTTTCCATAGGGATCGATGGCGACATTGTCTTCCAGCGCCTGGGGTTGCAGGGGTGACTCGCTGTTCAATGTCCACCAGCTTGTCCGCTGGCCCTTGGCAGCCTTGCTTGCATACAAGGCGCGATCCGCCTGGCGCATGAGGGCATCCATAGTATGGATGTCTTTACCCGCACCCAATGCCAATCCCATGCTGGCAGTGACCTGGAGCGTATGCCCGTCTATGAATACCGGATCACATAACGCCACATGGAGGCGTTCGAGAAACCTGGTGAGCGCATCGTGTTCAGTATTGTCAACATCTTCCAGGACGATTACGAACTCATCTCCACCAATACGGGCAATGAAGTCCGTTGCGCGCATGGCCTGCTGCATACGCTGAGACAGGGCCACAAGAAATTTGTCTCCTGTGTGGTGCCCAAAAGAATCATTGATGGGTTTAAAATCATCAAGGTCGATCAGGCCTACGGCAATCACAGTATTTTGGCGAATGGCGCGCGCCTTGGTGCGCTCCAGATGATCTTCCAGACTGCGTCGATTCGGCAGGCCGGTCAGCGGGTCAAGATAGGCCAGGCGCCTGATTTCTTCTTCGGCGTGCTTCTGAAGGGTGATATCCAGGCCAACGGTGATGAGGTATTTCGGCAGGCCCTGCTCATCATAAAGCGTAGAATTTGACCAATCGAACAGACGAGGCTCCCCAGCCCTGTTCTGCCAGTTATTCTCATATCGCTTTGGCAGGTTTCCCTCAAGAAACTGTTTGAATAGCTCACGTGCGCCGGCACGCTGCTCCGGCGGCATGAAGCGCTCCCAAAAAAAAGATTGCTCTCTGACTTCTTTAAATCGATAGCCGGTAAACAATTCAGCTGCAGCATTAAATCGGACAATCTCTCCTACCCTGTTCAATACCAGACTGATGGCTCCCGCCGAGTTAAACACGGCGTTGCCAAAGTCGCGCTCTTGGTTAAGATCAAAGGTGCGATTCTTGATCTCTTGTTCAATTACGGACTGCCTGACCATCATTTGTCTCAGGTAAGCTGACCACAAGAATCCGATCAGCAAGCCCAGAACAAGGATAGAAACGCTGGCGTCATGGTTCGCTTCAAAAGCGCCAAATTTTGGCACAGCAACGATAGTCCAGGAACGCCCGGCGAAAATGATTCTTCGTGTTTGCCGGAATCTCGCCACTAATTCATCCGCGCTGTCGACGCTCAACTGCCTTGGATAAAGAAGGTGCAAGCCTTGCGTGGCGTCATCGTCAAAAACAACAAGCTGGACTTCGGATCTCAGATCCTTGGCACTCGATTCCATGATGTCGCTGATTCTGAATGCGCCCAAAACAAATCCAATAAGTTTGGATTGTCTTTGAGAAACCCCCAGAGGCTGCACGCCACCCCGATAAACCGGCCTGAATACCAACACGCCATAATGTTCAGAATGATCCTGAACAAGCGTAATCCGACTGGTGGCGAACAATTGCCCCAATATCACTGATTGATCAAGCGCCGCCCGCCTCTCGGGTTCAGACGCAAGGTCAAAACCCATTACATTTTCGTTGCCCCGATTGGGTTCGACGAAATAACCGGGGTAGTATTCCCACCGTTTACCGGCCGGGACCATCAACCCCTGCTGTAAACGTTCGGTGAAATCAAAGTTTGCATAGCCGTCGCGACGCGCAGACTGGACGTAATCCGCTCTCTTTGAATCAGGGACTCGCGGAACCCATTCCAAAGCCTGGATGGTTGAGCTGTCTTTCAAAATTGGTTGCGTAAGCCGATGAAACTTGCTTCGGTCGATGTCACTGGAGGCATCGTAATACGCTCCAATGGAAATCAATCCGCCCAATGCCAACTTGATATTGGCTGACAGCAAATCAATTCGTTCTACCGCTGTGGTCTGAAAAATGGATTCGGCATGATCATCTTCGTATTTTCTGGTGGAATTGAAGATGACCAAGGTAATGGCGGTGGCCAGAAAAAACCCCCATAGCCAGCGGATGGGGGTTTTGCTAATCATCGGATTCAATTCGGTAGCGTTTCACACACAACCTTCTCGTAAGGACCCATCTCGATCTTAGGGTGAACACCCAATCGACCCTGTTGTCAGATGCCTGCATTCCGATTGATTAGGGGGTTGGGTGGGGTGACGGATGGGGTTCGAACCCACGACAACCGGAATCTCAATTCTGGCCTATAACAGTTTTATCCTCATGGTTAACAATGAAAACAACCATTCAATTTGTCTATATTCAAAAAGTCATGATACTTGAAAACCCGCGCCAATGCCGGGTCCGTTTTTCGATATTGAACAGCCTTTCTGACGATTTGCCAGTGTCCTGATCTGATTTCGGTTCCCTTTGCTGAAGGCTGGCCATTGCATCCACGTTAATTTGTATGACTCGATGCAGTGAGGCGCTTGTCGAGCTGATCAAACGTCAGATTACCAGGCTTGATGACGCCGTCCCCGAAAATCAAAGTAGGTGTTACGTTGATCCTCAACCTTGTTGCCAGCATGGAAATTTTTGCCAATGCCGCTGTATCGCAGGCCTTTTTTGGTTGCGGCTCCACCCCCCTCAACATATGATCCTCCCATGCTTTTAGGCTGTCTGGTGAACACAATATCGCCTTGGCCTTCTCTTTGGAGCCGGGCAGTATTGGAAGCACGAAAATGTAGATCGTCGCATTGGTCAAATTGACCATCTCCTTTTCCAGTTTCTTACAGTATTGGCAATTCGGATCGGTAAAGACCGCCAGCTTTCTCTTACCGTTACCCTTCACGCTCTTGATTGCCAAGTTGATTGGCAAGGTATCAAAATCAATCGCATAAAGCTGCTTTTCTCTGGCTTCGGTCAGATTCTGCATCGTATGCATATCGATAATGTTACCCGAAAAAAGGTAAGTCATTCTCTCATCGGTATAAACCAGCTGGTCAACAAAAACCACTTCATACATGCCGAAATAAGGAGTTTTGCTGACACTGATGATCTTCGAATAGGGAAACCTCTTTTCCATCTCTGATCTGATGTCGGCTTCGCCGGAGAAAGCTAAATTTGCTGCAAAAAGAACAAGTAGCACAAAATGGACAGATGGTTTCATTATTCTCCCCTGTTGTACGCAGAGTATATGCAAACCTGATTTCAAACCATATTCATGTTGGGCTTATCGAGCCACATACGCTTTGTAACCAAAACCTTTAACAAGCTCATCACGAATAGCCTACTGGGTTAATTGAGTTTATGGGACAACTTGCGGATTAAAACCGTTGATCCAAATATTTTGTCACTGCGTCCACTAGAGGCGCATCCATGTTGTTAAAAAAATGATCTGAATGCGGTACCATCCGTTGCGTCGAACCAGCTTTGCCCCGCAAAGTCGCTTTGCGAGCGCGTGCGGTTTTCAATATTTCAGGCAAATCGTTCTCGCCGTACAGATCCAGTATAGGCACGTTGATCGTGCTATAACCAGCACCATCTGACATGCCGATGGACACCCATGCTTTCACTGCAGCATCAGGCTTTCCGGCCATATACGCGGCGCTCATGCGCGAACCAATGCTATGTGACACCAGACCGATTTTGGTGTAGCCCTTAGCTTTGAGGAAATCCACAGCAATGCTCAAGCGCTGTACCGCCTCAGGAAAGGTCCCTGTGTAAGCTTTACCTTTGACGCCACTGGCCAAAATCGGCATCTGTATTGACAACGTCGTATAGCCATGGTCCGGCAGTTCGCTGCGCAATACACCTATCAAGTTCCAGTCCGGATTGACACCCATGCCATGCACAATCACCAACGCCGCCCTGGCATTTTTTGCCGGAGTGTAGAGCGTTAAAAATTTGTGTCCGTTGGGCTGTTCAAGATAAATCGGTTCTCCCACCACCACGCTCGGTAAGACTTCATCTGCCCATTTTTTTTCGCGTGCATAATCTGCTGAAAAAGCAAGATTATTTATTAGTAATAAAAGAATTAACCACCATGTACGATTCATTTTCACTCCCCATTTTGTTTTCTTGAGCGAGTCGCATCAGCAACCCGGACTGAACGTCACCCAACGATAAAATGGCAAATGTCGCCAGCTCGCTTTTTTAATATCAATCGAATGAAGACATAGTTACTTGAGTTTGCAAGGGCCTGCTTGAAAATCCGGACAAGTCGTTTTTACATTGGTGCGCACGCCTGACACGTTTGTATCACTAAAATTGGCCGCGCTCAGATCTGATCCTTCAAAATTTGCGTCCTGTAACTCGGAAAATAAAAAATGTGCTTCATAAAAATCCGCCTCCTCAAATATGGCCCCAGACAAAACCGCGCCTTCGAAATTCACATACTCAAATTTTGCGCGCCGGAAATTGGCGCCTGATGCCACAACCTGGAACATATTTGTGCGGCTGCCCATGACATCATCTCCATTCACATGCAAGAGTTGACTACCGCTTAGATTCGCTCCGCTAATATTCGCATGCGTTAGATTCGCTCCATTTAGCAAGGCGTGAGACATATCGGCACCTATTAATGAGGTCCCGACAAGTATGGCGCCGGACAGATTCGCCCCAGCTAAATTGGCACTCATCAGGTTTTTCCCGGAAAGATCCACTTGCGCCAGATTGCATTTTGGGCATGCATTCGTATTGAGCAATTGCGCGATAGCAACGCTAGTACCCGGCATCTCTTCGGCAAGTGTTGTAACGAAAACCACCGTCATCGAAAAAACAATTATCAAACAACGCAACATTTCCATGGGTCTATATGTAAAAATGTTTATACCTAATTTTCCGTGGTCCCGGCGAAAGCAAGGCTGGTTTGCAAAGATACTTAGCCTCTCATGGTGATCGATACAATTACGTACACTGATGTACCGAAGTTAACTTTTGATGGATCATCCCATTTCATAGCATGCTGCTTTAATGGTTAATATTCATAAGCGGATAAGCTCCTAGCTAACAGGCAGCTTCTGACACAAGCGGCCGATCTCCTCAGGCCATTCAGAAGAGTCAATCATGCATCCCGCAACATGATGCTGTATTGTATTTTCATGGTAATGGCTGAACCCGCGACAATGGACGCTAGCGCCAGAAAGGACCCTAAGGAGAGGGTAGATACTCCGGTTATTCCTTGACCAATGGTACAACCCATGGCCGTAACGCCACCAAATCCCATGAGTGTTCCACCGATGATGTGGTAGAACATGTCTTGCGCAGAGGAAAAGGCTTCCCAGCGGAAAGACTTGGTGATCAGGGCGTACAGGAAAGAACCGATGCCAACGCCAAATACTGTGGCAACGCCAAAAGTGACGATGTTGGAAGCATCGGTCCAGTACGCCCAATATTCCAGGGTGTAGGCGGACGGAGCGACAAAAGACATCGATTCTGCCAAATGGGAATTGGTGCCCAAATAGGTCATTTCAAGCGTGTCGGGGTTTTCGCTAAAGCCGAGATTTCCGGTAACATACCAGCCGCCTACCACAAGCAGACCGATGATAAAACCCGCCAGGTTGCTATCGAGGCTTTTACGGAAGCCCTTGTCCTTGAAGACAAAAATCAGTATGGACAATCCGATCACGCTGGAGATCGCCAACTGAAGAGTATTGGGTGAAAAGCCAACGATGCTGGACAATAGGGCGGGAAGCGTTTGGCCATGGTCGAACTGGACGGAGACAGCAGGCGCCTGCAACACTTTGACGCGAAATTCGCCAAATATTCCTCTTAGCGTTACCAATGCAGCGAACCCCAAGTAAATGAACACGACGATGGATTTTAGGCTACCACCTCCGACGCGTACTAGCGTTTTGTTGGCGCAACCTGAGGCGAGCGTCATGCCAACGCCGAAGCACAGTCCTCCCACGATATAGGCAAGCCAAGGGAAGTTGTTGCCGGTATAAATGGTTTTTGACAAATCCAGATAACCAAAGTAGGCAAGCACATTGGTGCCGATCATTGCTACTGCAATGGCGAGAAGCCAAGCGCGCATGCGCACCCAATGACCCATATTGACCACATCCGAAATGGCGCCCATGGTGCAAAAGTTGGTCTTGTTGGCGACAGAACCAAACACGACACCCAAACTCAAACCCAGCCAGACTATAGTTTTTATTAGAGTCGGTGCGTCCATGTTATCTCCTAAAATATGAAGCAAAAAACTCATGTTCAGTTCGGAAGCTCTTTCATGTGTATATGCATTGATGCGCTGCTCAAGCTATACCGGCGTTATCTTCCGCCCCGACCAGTTTTGGCAGATTCGGCTTGCGTGGGGTGATCACCTTCTTATCCCGTAGGTAGTCTGCCACGACATCCCAAATCGGCTCTCCAGTCGCACCTTCGGACAACGACGCCCATCCCGCAACCTTGTATTTCTTGTTGGGATCGAGTGCCTTTCCATTAAGCATCATATTGTTGATGCGCTTCCCAATACTCTGCCGCAAATCGCATGTATAGTTGATGCCGCCAACGCGTATCATGTCCCCACCCTGCTGCTTGTAAGGATCAGCGTTGAACAGGTTGTCACAAACGTCTTCCATAATGGTCTTGATGGTTTCGCCGGTCATTTCTGTCAAAGTTGTTTGGGGATAGGTGATCGCAGTTTGTTCCATCACGTGCTCCAGGGTGATGGCCTCGCCTTGCAATAGCGAAGTGCCCCAGCGGAAACCTGGAGAAAAGGCAACGTCCGCACCCTTCACTTCCATTAAAGCGTCCAGGATAAGTTGATCGAAGGTACCGTTGAAGTTATCTCGGCGATAAAGCGTTCCTTCTGTAACAGCGAGTTTTTCGGCCAATTTCGCTTCATAGGGTGCGCGCACTTTATTGATCAAGGTTGCCATTTCCGCGTCCGGCTCGATCAAGTTGGAGAACACCGGTAGCAGCTTGTATTTGATGTCGACGACATGGCCACCCTTGACCTCGAAATCCATCACGCCAAGAAACTTGCCGTTGGAGCCGGCATTAGTCACTAGGGTTTGTCCGCCTGTATTTTTGACAATGATCGGAGCGGGTATGCCGTCATGAGTATGGCCGCCCATGATGGCGTCAATACCGCTAACCCGGCCCGCCATCTTCAAGTCCACATCCGTGCCGTTATGGGACAGTACTACGACCACCTGCGCACCCTTGGCTCGTGCTTCGTTGACGAGCAGTTGCATATTGTCATCCTGTATGCCAAAGCTCCAGTCTGGAATCATGTATCTCGGGTTGGCAATGGGCGTATAGGGGAACGCCTGGCCGATGATCGCGATGGGAATATCGTTGACGTACTTGATCACGTAAGGTTGGAAAACCTGGTCACCGAAATCGTTGGTCTTGATGTTCTGTGCAACAAAATCCACTTTATCCTTGAAGTCGTTGTTAACGACCTGTTTGACTCGCTCCGCTCCCAGAGTAAACTCCCAGTGCCCTGTCATCACGTCGACGCCCAGCAGCTTGCCGGCATCCACCATATCCTGTCCCTTGGTCCACAATGCAGTGGCGGTGCCCTGCCAAGTGTCCCCGCCGTCGAGCAGCAAAGCGCCTGGACGGCTGGCGCGTATTTTCTTGACCAGCGTCGATAAATGGGCAAAACCACCTACTTTGCCGTAGGTGCGAGCGGCATTCTCAAAATCGAGGGATGTGAATGCATAGGCATCAGGTGTTCCAGGCCGGATGCCGAAAGCTTTGAGTAGTTTTTCACCAACCAGATGCGGCGTCTTGTTCAGGCTTTGCCCCAACCCAATGTTAATATTTGGCTCCCGAAAGTAAATTGGCAGTAACTGGGCATGACAATCTGTGATGTGCAGCAGGGAAATATTACCGAAAGCAGGCAAATCATAAAAACCGTCAGCGCTACGTGCCAACGCTGTCGTGAAATTGCCTGAGGATGCTGCCACAGCCAGCATCTGCAGAAACTCACGACGGTTTATTGAGATGATGGCACTCCCAAATGAATGAGTTTTTGGCTTTAAAGAAACGGATATGCATGGACCAATCAGATAAAAAGTCCGTGTTGATTCATCACACGGACTTCACTTGCGGAACACCGGGGTCTGCATAGGCAGACCGTTGCTCATGTAGGTCAGGAAATATTCCAGATTGTTGTATTCCTCACTATCCGCTTCTTTAGGTGTTTCGCGCGTGTTTCGATTGCATTGCATGAAACGCTTTTGCAGCGTAACGATGTCGGTGCCGGCGCGAAACTCTGGCCAGTGCGATGCCTGTCCAATCATCATGGACAGTTGATCGCTGCGGATGAATTTGCCAGCATTGTCGATATGGCAGCTTGAGCAGGCAAAATTCAGTTGGCCGCCCCGTGTATAGTAATATGCTTTGCCTTTTTCATAAGCAACCAGTGCACCTGCGCCTTCCACTTTGACATTCACTTTCATCCCATCCGACAGGCTTTTGGCGTAGGCCGTAAGTAACCCCATTTCCGACTCGCCGTATTTCAGTTCCTTCTCACCATTCGCTCTCAGGCAAGCATTGATGGCGTTCTCGAAGGTCACTACACGATTAGTGACATTATCGAAATAAGGGTAGTTTCCAGCGACATTCTTCCCGCCATTTGGAAAACATGAGGAGAATTTCTTACCGTTTTTGAATGGTTTTTCCCACATTTTCTGGCCTTTGCCCATATCGATGGAGTAGGGTGGAAACGCCATAATCTCATCGTACTGACTCTTGGCGTCCGGGTTCATGGCCAGTGCGCCATATATATAATTCTCGAACTTTATATCGGGAAAGGTTTCCTTGTATTTTTTGATCAAAGCGCTACGGTCCTCCGCAGGGCTGGCACTAGCAGCAACATTGATGCCGAGCAAAAGTCCCACTATTACGCATGCGAGTTTCCATTTCATTTCGTCTTTCCC
>JAGWPH010000129.1 GCA_028870615.1 Betaproteobacteria bacterium | reverse complement strand
TACCATAAATCGCAGTCAGTGCGATCTCAGCATGTTGATGATTCGGGATGTTGACCCCAGCAATACGAGCCATAAACGACCTCGGTTTCTGTTGCGTTTAACGATTAATAGAAAACCCAGGCTTAGCCCTGGCGTTGCTTGTGGCGCGGGTCTTCACAAATCACGCGCAACACACCCTTGCGCCGCACCAGCTTGCATTTGCGGCAAACTTTCTTAACAGATGCCTGTACTTTCATTTTCAGCTCTCCAGCAATCCGCGTTACTTGGCGCGGAAGGTAATTCGACACCGGGTCAGATCATAGGGCGTAAGCTCCACAGTGACCTTATCGCCCGGCAAAATCCGGATATAGTGCATGCGCATCTTTCCGGAAATATGTCCCAGCACCACATGATCGTTTTCGAGTTTCACGCGAAACGTTGCGTTAGGCAGGGTTTCCAGAATTTCGCCCTGCATCTCGATCGTATCTTCCTTGGCCATTTATCTAGTGAGTTGCCCTTTAAAGTTGGCCTTCTTTAAAAGGCTTTCATACTGTTGAGACATGGCATAAGACTGTACCTGGGCCATGAAATCCATAGTCACGACCACGATGATCAAGAGCGATGTACCCCCAAAATAAAAGGGCACATTGAATCGCACGATCAAAAATTCCGGCAGCAAACATACCAGCGTGATGTAGATTGCCCCTGTCAGGGTCAAACGCGTCATGATCTTGTCTATGTAGCGCGCCGTTTGTTCACCTGGGCGAATTCCAGGTACAAACGCACCGCTCTTCTTCAGGTTATCCGCCGTATCCTTGCTGTTGAACACCAGCGCCGTATAAAAAAAACAGAAAAACAGGATGGCGCTTGCATATAACAACACATATACCGGCTGTCCCGGACTCAACAACGAGCTGATATCCTTCAACCAGACAAAATTTTCATGACTGCCAAACCATCCCGCGAGCGTTGCCGGGAACAAAATAATGCTGCTTGCAAAGATCGGGGGGATCACGCCAGCCATGTTGAGCTTCAGGGGCAAGTGGGAGCTTTGCCCCCCATAAATGCGATTGCCCACCTGCCGCTTGGCATAATTCACCGTAATCTTGCGTTGTCCACGCTCTACAAACACCACCAGTGCCGTAACCAATACCACCGCCCCGAACAATGCCAAGGCCATAAACCAGGAAAATGCACCGGTCCGAACCAGCTCAAGCGTGCTACCTACGGCTCTGGGCAAACCAGCCACGATACCAGCAAAAATAATCAACGAAATGCCATTGCCAATGCCACGTTCGGTAATCTGCTCACCCAGCCACATCAAAAACATTGTTCCTGTCACCAGCGTAACCGCTGTGGTGATCCGGAATGACAGACCAGGATCCAGCACCAGCCCGGGTTGTGCTTCCAGCGCCACGGCGATCCCGATTGCCTGGAAAAACGCCAACACCACCGTACCGTAGCGGGTGTACTGCGTAATTCTGCGTCTTCCTGCCTCGCCTTCCTTTTTCAGCGCCTCCAGTGTCGGTACAACCGAACTGAGTAGCTGCATGATGATCGACGCCGAAATATACGGCATGATCCCCAAAGCAAACACCGTGAACCGTGACAGCGCTCCACCCGAGAACATGTTAAACATGCCCAAAATACCGCCCTGCTGGCTGTTAAACAGCTTGGCCAGTTCGTCCGGGTTGATGCCCGGGACCGGGATATGCGCCCCCAGCCGGTAAACAACCAACGCGCCCACTACAAACCACAGGCGACGCTTGAGGTCATCCGTTTTATTGCCCGTCAGGGCGCTGCCCAGATTGGCCAATGGATCAGACGCCCTGTTGCTCTTCGATCGAACCGCCAGCTGCCTCAATGGCAGCGCGGGCACCCTTGGTCACGCCAACCCCACGTAATTTGACTGCACGGGACAGTTCACCCCGCAAAAACACTTTGGCTCCTCCCGCACTGCCTGGAATCAATCCGGCTTGCTTGAGGGTCAATAAATCGATGATGTCACCTTCGACTCGTGCCAGATCCGCCAGGCGCACCTGCACCGTTTCATGCCGGATAACCGGCAGAAAACCTCGCTTGGGCAGACGGCGTTGCAGCGGCATTTGTCCGCCCTCGAACCCGACCTTGTGAAAACCGCCGGAGCGCGACTTCTGCCCCTTGTGGCCCCGGCCAGCTGTCTTGCCCAGACCGCTACCTATCCCACGGCCCACGCGACGTCGTGCACGCTTGGTGCCTGGTGCGGGTTTCAGTGTATTCAGTTCCATGACGACAATCCTTTATTCGGAACGAACCAAGTGGCTGACCTTGTTGATCATTCCACGGTTTTCCGGGGTATCTTTAACTTCCACCGTGTGATGCATGCGACGCAATCCCAAGCCGCGAACGCATCCCTTATGTGCCTTCAATGCACCGATTGGACTTTTGGTGAGTGTCACCTTGATCGTTTTCTGAGTGGCAGCATTCATAGCGTTACTCCGAGATCTCTTCGATTGTCTTGCCACGTTTGGCTGCAATCTCTGAGGGACGACGAGTGGCCTCCAGGCCATTCAAGGTTGCACGAATGACATTGTAGGGATTGGATGAGCCGATACACTTGGCCAGTACATTTGTTACGCCCATTACTTCAAAGACTGCGCGCATTGGTCCGCCAGCAATAATCCCTGTTCCTTCAGAAGCCGGCTGCATAAAGACCTTGGCAGCACCGTGCTCTCCAATGACCGAATGGAACAAGGTGCCATTTTTCAGGTTGATCTTGACCATTTTGCGACGTGCCTGTTCCATGGCTTTCTGCACGGCCACTGGGACTTCACGGGACTTGCCCTTGCCCATGCCAATGCCACCATCGCCATCGCCTACCACAGTCAATGCGGCAAAACCCAGAATACGGCCGCCCTTGACCACTTTGGTCACACGATTTACCGCGACCATTTTTTCGCGCAGGCCGTCGCCGCGTTCTTCGTTATCGTTCTTTGCCATGTGCTATCCCAGTGGGTTCGCTAATCCAATTAAAACTTTAGGCCGCCTTCGCGGGCTGCGTCGGCTAGTGCCTTAACGCGTCCGTGATAGCGAAAACCGGAGCGATCAAATGCAACGTTTTCAATCCCGGCTTGCTTGGCCTTTTCCGCAATGCGCCGACCAACGAGGGTAGCCGCATTGATGTTGCCTCCGTTGGCAACTTCCTTGCGCACTTCAGGTTCCAGAGTGGAAGCACTCGCCAGCACCCTGGCACCTGAAGCGTCAATGATCTGTGCGTATACGTGCATGTTGGTACGATGCACGGTCAGGCGCACGGCTCTCAGTTCTGCAATTTTGGCGCGGGTCCGTCGGGCTCTGCGCAGTCTTCCGTTGGCATGCATCATGATCTGTCCGCCTTATTTCTTCTTGGTTTCTTTGAGCACGATCACTTCGTCAGCGTAACGCACACCCTTACCCTTGTAAGGCTCGGGTTTGCGGTAGGCACGCACTTCGGCAGCCACCTGGCCAACTACTTGGCGATCAATACCCTTGATGATGATTTCCGTCTGACTCGGTGTTTCCACCTTGACCCCAGTGGGCATCTGATGCACCACGGGATGCGAAAAACCAAGGGTCAGATTGAGCTTGTTGCCTGCAGCCTGGGCACGATAACCCACACCTACCAGTGACAGCTTCCTTTCCCAACCTTTGGTGACACCGTTCACCATATTGGACACCAGCGCGCGCGCGGTTCCAGACATGGCATTGGCCTGCTGACTGTTGTTTGCCGGTTTGAACCGCAGCTGGTTTTCAACCCGCTCGATCTGCACCTGGTCGCCCATATGTTGATTGAGCGTGCCCAAAGGGCCCTTAACGGAAACAGCGCCATTGGCTATGGTCACTTCGACTTTTTCCGGAATATCAACGGGATAATTTGCGATGCGTGACATGGTCAGATGCTCCTTAAGCCACGATACACAGGACTTCACCGCCCATGTTGCGGCTACGCGCCGCACGATCGGTGATGACACCCGCCGGCGTGGACAAAATGGCCACACCCAGGCCATTCATGACCTTAGGAATATCCTGGCAACTCTTGTAAATTCGAAGACCGGGACGACTCACCCGCTCGATCAACTCAATAACCGGGCGGCCCGCATAATACTTGAGCGCCATTTCAAGACTGGGCTTGTTATCGTTTTGATGGACGTGGAAACCGTCGATATACCCTTCATCCTTGAGGACTTGGGCAATTGCTACTTTCAGTTTGGACGACGGCATCGAAACACTGCTTTTTTCCGCACGCTGGGCGTTGCGGATTCGGGTCAGCATATCGGCTATCGGATCTGTCATGCTCATCGGGTGTCGCTCCTGCTACTACCAGCTGGCCTTGGTGATGCCCGGAATTTCTCCGCGCATCGCGATTTCGCGGAGCTTGCTACGCCCCAGACCGAATTTGCTGTAAACGCCGCGCGGCCGGCCTGTCAAGGCACAGCGGTTGCGCAGCCGGGAAGGGCTCGCATTGCGGGGCAAGTTTTGCAGCGCCTCACGAGCTTCAAAGCGGGCCTCATCGGTCGCCTTGCTGTCATCGATGACACTCAACAGTTGTGCGCGCTTGGCGGCAAATTTCTTTACCACTTTGCGGCGCTTCTGTTCACGGTTGATCAGTGCAAGTTTCGCCACAGGGAACCTCAAACTTTCAAGGGAAATTTGAATGCCAACAGCAAAGCCTTCGCTTCGGCATCCGTCTTTGCGGTGGTGGTGATGGTGATATTCATTCCACGCACTGCGTCAATCTTGTCGTACTCAATTTCAGGGAATATCGTTTGCTCTTTGACGCCCATGCTGTAGTTGCCACGACCATCGAAGGATCGGCCTGAAATTCCACGGAAGTCACGAATTCTTGGAATGGCCACGGAAATCAGGCGATCGAGAAACTCGTACATCCGATTCTGGCGCAGTGTCACCATGCAACCTATCGGGTAGCCCTGCCGGATCTTGAACCCTGCGATGGATTTACGCGACTTGGTGACGACGGGTTTTTGGCCGGCAATCTTTTGCATGTCACCCACAGCATGTTCGATGATCTTTTTGTCAGCCACAGCCTCGCCAACCCCCATGTTCAGGGTGATCTTGGTGATACGTGGCACTTCCATAACCGACTTGTAACCAAACTCCTTGACCAGGTTCGGTACCACGGTGTCTTTGTAAAAGCTGTTCAGACGACTCATGCTTGTTCCTTACGCGTCAACGACTTCGCCATTGGATTTGAAAAACCGCACCCGACGACCATCTTCCAGCACTTTAATGCCGACCCGGCTGGCCTTTTGTGTGGCGGGATTGTAAAGCGCCACATTGGAGATGTGAATCGGCATTTCTTTTTCAACGATTCCACCCTGATCCCCTTTGGCGGGGTTGGGTTTTTGGTGCTTCTTGACGCGGTTCACGCCTTCAACCACAACCGAAAAGTCACCGGCCATGCGCAGCACGGCGCCGCGCTTGCCCTTATCCTTGCCGGCGACGGCAATAACCTCATCGCCCTTGCGAATTTTGCGCATGTTTGACTCCTATAACACTTCAGGTGCGAGCGATACGATCTTCATGAAACGTTCAGTCCGTAATTCGCGGGTAACTGGCCCGAAAATCCGTGTACCAATCGGTTCAAGCTTGGCATTGAGCAAGACAGCCGCATTGCCGTCAAACTTGATCAATGACCCGTCCGGGCGACGAACGCCCTTGGCTGTACGCACCACCACGGCATTGTAAACTTCGCCTTTCTTGACGCGGCCGCGCGGCGCAGCAGTCTTGATACTGACCTTGATGACGTCGCCAATATTGGCATAACGGCGCTTTGAACCGCCCAGTACCTTGATGCACATCACTGATTTGGCGCCGGTATTATCGGCGACATCGAGCATCGATTGCATTTGAATCATGGCTAATGCCTCTCCAACTTTATCCGCCGAGCCTTACGAGCCCACCGGGGATGCATTTGACCCCACGGTCACGACGGCTAGTTTTGGATCCCGTTAAGGGATAGAAAACAGCGCTTCCGAAGAATCTGCAAATATAACGTAGATGCTGCCAAAAGGCAAGCTCTCCGCAGGAACTCAGACCGTAACAGCCCTGGTGACCAAATGGGACACCTTCCAGGTTTTGGTCTTGGAAATCGGCCGGCATTCCTCGATCATCACAACGTCACCCGTATGGTAGTCATTGGTCTCAGTATGGGCGTGGTACTTTTTGGAGCGGCGAATCACCTTTCCTATCGTGGGATGCGTAACCGTTCGCTCAACCAGCACCGTTACCGTCTTGTTCATCTTATCGCTCACCACTGTACCTGTCAGGGTACGCTTGATCTGCTTTATTGCATTCTGTGTAGTTTCAGTCATCATTGCGCCGCCTTTTCTCGAATCAGCGTCTTGACCCGGGCAATATCGCGCCGGAGTTTGCCCAATTCGCTGGTCTTGTTGCTTTGCTGGGTGGATAGCTGCATCTTAAGGCCGAATCTGGCCTTGAGCAGGGACACCAGTTCCTGATTCAACTCTTCCACGCTCTTGGTACGCATTTCGTTCGCTTTCATTTCATTATCCCAACTGGCGGGTCACAAAAGTGGTCGCGATGGGCAGCTTGGCAGCGGCGAGGTCAAACGCCTCTCGTGCCAACTTTTCATCGACACCGTCCATTTCATACAGCACCTTGCCCGGAACAATCTCGGCCACGAAATATTCCGGGTTTCCCTTTCCGTTACCCATCCGGACTTCGGCCGGTTTGCGCGAAATAGGCTTGTCCGGAAAAATCCGGATCCAGATTCGTCCGCCACGCTTGATGTGACGCGTCATCGCGCGACGGGCGGCCTCGATCTGTCGCGCGGTCAAACGACCTCGCTCAGTGGCCTTCAGTCCGAAATCACCAAAAGAAACTTTAGCGCCACGGGTCGCAACGCCGGTGTTGCGGCCCTTCTGCTCCTTGCGGAACTTGCGGCGGGTCGGTTGCAGCGTGCTTATTCTCCTTTGCCGTCGCCCGTCTTCGGCGCCACGACCTTGCGCACGCGCTTGGCGGCGGGCTTGGCCGGCGCGGTGCCCGGGGCGGCCGGCGTGGCGGCCACGGCCTCCACCGGCTTGGCCACCTCGGGCGCCTCGACGC